>CP082942.1:0-314059 GCA_019933195.1 Clostridium sporogenes | reverse complement strand
CGATTTGGCTTTGAAGGATATAAAAAAATTCATGAACGAACAAAAGACGTGGCTATGTATATTTCAAAAGAACTTCACAACATGGGATTATTTGAAATATATAATGATGGTAGTAATCTTCCTATAGTTTGCTATAGATTGAAAGAAAAATCTAATATAAAGTGGAATCTTTATGATTTAGCAGATAGATTAGCTATGAAAGGCTGGCAAATACCTGCATATCCATTGCCTGAAAATCTTAATCATATAATAATACAAAGAATAGTTTGCCGTTCAGACTTAGGATATAATTTAGCAGAATTATTAATAAAAGATTTTAAAACAGCAATAAATGATTTAAATAACGCCCATATATTATTTCACGAAGAAGAAAATCAAGGTAGATATGGCTTTACTCATTAGGGTAAAATTTTTATAATAAATAAAATACCCACAATAAATCAGTTATAGTTTTTAGTTAAATCAATTTAAAAGTTTAAGTTCATATTTACATTACAAAAAAAGATTATTCAAGAAAAATAGACTTGTTAAAATATAAAAAGGTTATTCAACAATAAAAAGGGGAAATCAGAAAATTATTTCTGGTTTTCTTTTTTTATAATTATTCTAAATAAAGAAGTATCCGATGGATAGAATAAATATATTATCCACCGGATAAAAGGTTCTGTTTATGAGATAAGTGGTTTAGTTTATGAAATGCTTTTTTTTATTCACTTATTAAAATTATACTTGTATGGAACAAATTTTTTTTATTTTTTATGACTAAGATTTATGCATTACTAATTTTTTAATTTTAATTCCTAAATCCTCCATATCTTCTCTTAATATTTTCCAACATTCTCTGGTGTTTAGATTTTTTGAAGAATCTTTTTTTACATAAACCCTTACAATTTGTTCAGGATTATTATCCCACTTATAGCAATAGAGTATCACATCTCCTACCTTTGATTCTAATTGATCTTGTAATATACCGGGAGAATTTTTAACAGTAAATACAAAAACTTCATAGTCTTTATATTTTTCCTTTGATAGAGTTGACTTCTCTCTTACTCTTAAGTCTTCTGTATCCTCAATACAAATCTCTTGAGATAAATTTGCATACATAAAAAAGCCCTCCTTAAATATACTAGTATTTTTATTTATTTTTAGAATTTACATTAGGTAGGTAAATTTTATAATTTATTCATTATTTATATTATAATACAAAAACTACATTTTTACTTTAAGTTTTAAAAAAATTAAGAATTTTCACCATAAGAATATAATTAATATCCTATTTGCAACTATTTATATTTCATTATTAAAATTTGTTATCTATGATTTATATATTACCTATATAAATTAGTAACTTTAAAATAAAAAAATTTAGCTCATAGGAAGTTTATAATAAAAAACTAACTTCCTATGAACTTTTAATATAATTTTTAAATCTTAAACTTAGAAACTTCTTTTTTTAGATTATTAGCACTTTCTTCTGATTTTAAAGCTTCCTGAAGTACATCATTTGACTTATTACTTACTTCTAATACCCCACATGCAATATCTGTAGTACCTCCAGCACCTTCACTAGCAGCTTGTGTTACACTCTCTATAGTTTTAACTACATCCTGTAATGATGCTAAAAGTTCCTCGGAAGTTGAACTAAAATCTGTTACAAGAGTATCAACAAATCTAGCATCTTCGCTATACTTATCTGATACACTTAGCATAGTTTTATAATCATTTCTTACATCTGTAGACATAAAAGTTAATAGATTATTTGAACTATCAGAAAGATTTTTAACTGACTCTATTACTTTAACTGTTATACTTTGTATTTCAGTTACGGTATCCTTTGATTGCTCAGCAAGCTTTCTTATTTCATCAGCTACAACTGAAAAACCCTTTCCTGATTCCCCTGCTCTTGCAGCTTCAATAGCTGCATTTAATGCAAGAAGGCTTGTTTGTGATGTTATTTCCATTATAGATTCTGAAAGCACATTTATCTTCTCTACAACTTTTGAAGATTCTATAGCTCTTTCAAGCTCTTCTTTTGTTTTTATAAATATTTCATTACTTTTTTTCTGAGAAGATTGTACATTTACTTTTGTATTTTCTGCTCTTTTATTTATTTCATTTGCTTGATTAGCACCTTCCTGGGATTTTTCTGCAATAGACTTAACAGCTCTTTCTATATCTTGGGAAGTTGCTGACATTTCCTCTGCTGAAGCTGCTGTTTCTTGCATATTAGCAGAAAGTTCTTCTGTAGTTGCAGAAACCTCATCTATATCATTATTTAAGTTTGTAACATTAGTTTTTATACTATCTACAACTACTCCAATAGTATCTGTATTTTCATTAACAGTTTTAATAATATCTTTTATGTTTTGCATGAACTTATTTAAACTTTTAGCAAGATCATTTATTTCATCTTTAGAATTAACTTTTATTTCTTGAGTTAAATCTCCACCTCTTTCAGATAGTTCATCCAATTCTTTCTTTAAAACACTTAAAGACTTTCTTATACCGTTAACAATAAACAGTCCTAAAACTGCACCTATAATAGACAATAATAACATTAAAGTTAAGTTTATTTTCATCGCAATATCGAAAAGCTTGTCCCCGTTTAAACTAGCCTCTTCTGTTTTTTCTTTATTAAATTGAGATAGCTTTAATAAAGAAGAACATACAGTATCAAAAGATTGTTTAGACTCCCCTCTCATTATGTTTATTGCTTGCTCTTTCTTTAATTGTGTACTTAGGGTAATAACATTTTTATTTAATTGTGAATATTTATCCCATTCTTTTTCTATAGAACTAAATAATTCTTCATCCTCTTTTAATTTTATTCCCTTTTTATATAATGATAGATATTTTTCTATTTCTTTAGATTTTTCTTCTATTTCCTTTTCTTTTTCTTTCATCATATCCATATTTGTAGAAATAATATGATCATTTTCTAATACTCTAAAATCTGAAATCATTGTATTAAGTTCTTCTGAATATATTATGGCAGGCACCCACTGTTTAGAGATCTCAGTAGATTTATTGTTTACATTGCCTAAGCTTTTTATTGAGTATACTCCCATAAATAGAATTGCACCTACTAATATAGTTACAAGAAAAATCAGTTTACTTTTTATAGTTTTTAACAATTTTGTTTCCTCCTTACTGCTGTTTTTTATGATTTATTCTATGGCTGTCTTTATGCTCCTATATACTTTAAGAACATAACTTTTAAATACATATAATCCATATAATTAAAGGTATTTTTACTAATAAGCTTTACCTGAATCTAAAAATATTATAATTTTTAAAATTAACAATAATGCAATTAATATGTAATACAATTATATGTAATTAAACTATTAATATCAATACTTTGTAAAAAAAACTATAATAAAGTAGTTTATTGTAAAATATAATAAAAATAATTTCAATATTTTAAATAAACAATTAATTTTTTATAAAAACCTTTTCTAGTTTTATAACTTTATTTTTACTAGAAAGAATAACGTAATAAAAAGCATTATATATTTATTTGAATTTGTCACATTTATAAAATATATCTCTTATATAAACTATTGCAATACACTCAATTCTTCTTACTTTATTTTATGCTTTTAAATATATTGTAAGAATTGTACACATCATAAATATATTATTAAGTATAGCGTTGGTTTGTATTTATAATAAAATTATAGCCTTATATCTACAGAACAAAAATTCATTCCTTATTAAATAGATATATTTAATTGCAAACATTAAAATCAAATTAATATGAGACTTGAGGAAGAATTTAATAATACTAATTTTATATTATACAATGATGATTATCTTTATATTAGAGGATATGTTAATATGAAAAACACAAATAGGAATTGATGATTTAAAAGGAATATTAAAATTAAAATAAAATTAAAAACTATAAAAAACAAAGCAGAGAATTAAAAATAATATAATTAAATAACTGCCTAAAAATAGATAATACAATTTCTACTTTTAGGCAGTTAATTTTTAATTAGAATTTAATTTAAAAATCTTTTTTACCATTGATAATGATTAACTCCACCATCTGCTCCATTAGTTTTATCAAACCAAGAATCTAAAAGTTCAAACCAATTTCCAACTTTATTTACTCTTGGATCTTGTCCATCTTGGCACCAAGTTAATTTTCCATAAGGAGGTAATCCATTTTGAACTGTATCTATTGAATTATACCAACTTTGAATAGTCCAATGGGGAATTGAATTATAATAAGTTGAATATTTTTTATCTCCATCTGGTAGGAATATACTTAATCCATTTTTACCTTCTTTAAATTCTTTGCTAGGACCACCAAAAGAATAAACTACCATTTCATCTATTTTATCCATGCAGATTGAAGCTAATGTTTTAGTTTCATTACTAAAATTATTACCTTTATTTACTTTTTCGCATAAATCATATATATCAAAATAAGGATATTCAATCCACTCTTGTTCATTATATTCGTCAAAATAGTGCATTAAATTTGTATTGTTTCTACTTCCTCTTAATTTTTCAATTTCATCTTTTTTATTTTCATTGCTTAAATTAACAGCTAAATCGTCTATTGATCTTTTTACATCCTCTACTTTAGTAGCATCATAAAAGCTCAAATGTTGATCATAGCTTCCTTTAGCATGAGTGGAATCCCTTTGTTCTTCTACAAATAATGCTCCTAATTGTTCATTAGTAACAGTTGCAGGATCAAAATTTTTTTCTTTACCACCTAAAGTTAAATCATCTTCATTGCTAGTTCCTCCACCAGATTTCAATCTACTTAAAATATTATCATATTGGAATCCTGGTCCCCAAACTACAGGACTTGAAGCAACTATACCATCAGCTGAAAATCCTCCATTACCTGGTCTAAATTGGTATGCAACTTCTGCTGTTCCCATTAAGCATGCATCAAAGGCAAGTAGATCAACAGATTGCTCCTGTGTTAAAGTATCTGAAATTTCTCCCATATAAAGACAATCTGGACTATTTCCATCATAATGGCTATCATCCCAACAAATTGCTCTATTTATATCTTGATTATTTTTAAGTTTTTCTTTTGCTCCACCACCATGGTTAGCCATTATTAAAACATATTTATCAGCTTTATAATTAGCTTTACAATAATTAATGAATTTTTTAAGAGTATCTGCATCTCCCATATTTGCTTCGTAATTACTATTAATAGTTATTTCAGGAAATTCCTTTCCACCATCTAATCTTTTTGTTGTATTATGCTCAATTTTATATAAACGAGCATCTTCAAAATCTTCTCCAAAAACTGTTTTGTCACTAGTGTATCTTGAAGATCTGTCTATAAGTGTAACTAAATTTAGATTAGGATTGTTGACATATCCTTTTTTCATTTCTTGAATATCACTTAATAAAGAGGATTCTAAATTATTATCAGCATCACAATAATACATAATTGTTACTTTTTGATTATTATTTTCCGCTTTTTGTATTTCCTGCCTAACATTATTTAGATTAGTTTTATTAGAATTATTTACTGAATCAGCATATACAGGTTTAAAACTAAAAAGAGAAGCAGCCACCAAAGTAGAAGTTAAAAGAATAGATAACTTGTTTTTTAACATAATATACATACCCCCAAATTTTATATTTTTGATTTATTGTGCAGAATTATAATGTATTCAATATTGATATTAATAGAAACACCCCCATATACTTGCACAATATGTATATATTGTTTCTAATTTACATTTAATTCATATTTTTATATTTTCTACATTTCTTTTCATTTTCCTTCCTGTTTTTGAAGAAAATTAATTTTTTTTATATTTATTTTTATAATTCAAAAATTCCATAAAAATAATTAAGCCCATATTAAGTTTTAACAATTATAAATAGAAATAAATAAACAAGTAATTTAAAACTAAAGTTACTAATTTTAACATCTCAATTATATATTTGTGCCATAAATACTAATAACTAAATATATTATTTTTTATATAAAATAACATTTGTACGAAAATCTTCATTTTTATAATAGGCATTTCTTAATATGTATTATCTAATATATAACTATATAAAGTTTTTTTATTATATTTGGAGGATGATTTTTATGATAAGTACTTTTACCAAGAAGACTTCTAAAATTAAAAATAAATCAAAAATTAGAAGTATTCCACCTATATTAATGCTTGTAATTTTATTATTCATATTAATATCAATTAATTTTGTAAAAAATTTACGGTATGATAATGAATTATATAATTCTAAACTTCAAGAAAAAATTTACAATTCAATGATGATAAAAGAAACTAGATTAAAAGCCTATTCTAGGAGCATAAATCTTAATAAAGGCAGTTCTAGCAATACATGTGTTTATTTTATAGCAGAAGTATTAAGGATAAATGGCGAAAACATAGACGATAGCACTTGTAACACAACTCAACTTTTACAAATAATGAAAAAAGATGGTTGGAAAAAAAGTAAAAACTATAAAAAACTTAAACCAGGAGATATATGTTTTACTACAGATGAAAATCTAAATAAGAATGGAATACCAACTCACACTTATATATTTATGGGATGGGCGGAGGAAGGAAAATATGATTATGCCTATATTTGCGACAATCAAGCTAAAGACTATTCAGGTAGAATATATCACTTGAGAAATATAACAAAAATTGATACTATAAAAGGTAGTACAAAAGAACCTTTTAATTTTTTTATGTATAAAAAAAAAGGGATTATCCGATGACTCCCCGCTCTAATACTCCTATCGCATTCTGTGAAAGTGATTCGCACCAAATCCAAGATTTGGGCTATCTGCTTTTCTTAAAAGTTGGAGTGTAGAGCAGCTACGTCACTGAATAACGATTTCTAATCTTCAGGTGGAGTAAACACTCCCTCTGAACCCAAGGACTCTGTTTATATCAAAAATTGGAGATGATTAATTTGCATACTTATAATGTGCTTGTTGTAGATGATGAAAAAGAAATTAGAGATGCTATTGAAATATATTTAAGAAGCATAGAGAACATAAATATAATAAAAGCAGCAGATGGATTAGATGCATTAGATATATTAGAAAATAATGAAATTCATGTAATAATATTAGATATTATGATGCCTAAATTAGATGGAATAAGAACCTGTATGAAAATAAGAGAAAGAAATAATATTCCTATAATTATGTTATCTGCTAAAAATGAAGATACAGATAAAATTTTAGGGTTGAACATAGGAGCAGATGATTATATAGCAAAACCTTTTAATCCTTTAGAATTAGTAGCAAGAGTTAATTCTCAACTTAGAAGGTATACAAATCTAGGCAATTTTCCTAAAACATCAGATGATGATGAAATTTCTATAGATCAATTAGTTATAAATAAAACTAGTCATGTAGTTACTGTAGATAGTAAAAAAGTAAGATTAACACCTATAGAATATGATATTCTACTACTTTTAGCCACTAATCCTGGTAGAGTGTTTTCTTCTTCACAAATATATGAATATGTCTGGAATGAACCCTCTTTTAGAACTGAAAACACAGTAGCAGTACATATAAGGCGACTAAGAAAAAAAATAGAAATAAATCCTAAAGAGCCTAAGTATATAAAAGTAATTTGGGGAGTTGGTTATAAAATTGATAAATAGCATTAAGAATCAAGGTAAATTTAAAAAACTATTATGCAAAAATATAATTGTAATATTCTTAATTATTCTATCACTATTATTTGGTGTACTTTCCCTTTTCAGAAATGCAAATTCATTAAACTCTCACATAGAAACAAAAGAAAAAAAACTATCTAATATTAATAATGAACTTGAAAATATAAAAAAAAATAATAATAATTTTAGAACTCTCAGTTATGATGTGTGGTTAAAACAATGTGCTAGTACAGTAAATTTATACATATATAAAAATACAAATTATTTAAAAATCTTATCTCAAACTTCACAAGAAAATTTAGATAAAAGAAGTAAAGATTTTAAAATCATAAAAGAAAATAATGACTATGATAAATTAGTAAAATTCATAATTATTGATAAAACCAAAAACACTTTTTTAACTAATGATACTAATGACATAGAATTTATTAAAAAGAACCTTAAGCTATTTTCTGAGGAAAATGGTGAACTATTTAATTATATTTCAAATAAAGGTACTTGGTATAACATATCTTATAATTCCGAAAGTTCGCCGGCATATAGCAACAATCCTCAACCTATAATAGAGAATCCTAGTAATTATATAGAAGCTTATTGGTTTCCTAAAAACTATTCCTATAAAAAAGAGGATTTCAATCTTGTAAAAAATATACTAAAAAATGCTGAGGATAATTATAAAAATGATATAACTAATGAGACTAATGCTATTAAGTATCTAAAACAAGATTTAACTAGAATAAACTATTTAATAGCACTTTTTGCTTTGATTATTATTATTTTATTATTTACTCTATATTTTATTGGAAAAGAAAATATTCTTAAGGGAATAAAAAATAGTTTTATAATTAAATTATTTAAGTCTATAAACCAGTGGTTTGAAACTAGAAGTACTTTTTTCAAGGCAATTGTTTTCAGTATATTTACCTTACCTGCGGCAATTGTTACTATGAAAATATTATCTGGTGATAGATATATAAAAAATTATGTAGTATACATATTATTCTATATAGTATTTATTCTTAGCAAGTTTATTAAATTTTGTAATTATATAGATGAAATAATAAAAGGAACAAATAAAATAATTAGTGGAGATTTAGATTTTACAATAAAAGAAAAAGGTGATAAGTCCCTTTTAATACTTTCTCAAAATATAAATAAAATAAATAAGGGATTTAAAATTTCCATTGAAGATCAAATAAAAAATGAAAAATTGAAAAGTGAACTAGTAGCTAATATATCTCATGATTTAAAGACCCCTCTTACATCAATAATAAATTATACAGATATATTAATAAAAGAAGATATTTCTGAAGATGAAAAAGAAGAATTTTTAAAGATACTCAATAGAAAAAGCTTAAAACTTAAAACACTTATAGAAGATTTATTTGAAATATCTAAAATAAATAGTGGTAAAGTAAAATTAAATAAACAACCAGTTGATGTGGTAGAGCTTTTAAATCAATCTATAGCTGAATACTCTGATACAGAAATATATAAAAATAAAAACTTAAACTTTATACTAAAAACATTCTTACCAGAAATCAAAATTGATTTAGATGGAAATAGGATGTCTAGGGTTTTTGAAAATTTAATAAATAATTCTTTAAAATATTCTTTGAGTAATACACGGATTTATGTAGAAATAGAAGATGTTGTTAAAGGCATAAAAATCTCTTTTAAAAATGTATCCTATGCTCCCCTTGATTTTGATAAAAAAGATATATTTGAAAGATTTACTAGAGGTGATAGATCACGAACCTCAGACATCGAAGGAAGTGGATTAGGACTAGCCATAGCTAAAAGTATAGTAGAACTTCATGATGGAATTATGTATATTGACTTTGATGGAGACTTATTTAAAGCTATAATTGAACTTTACTACTAAATATGAATTTTTAAAATAAAAAAGTACCTATTATAATCAATTACCCAAACCAAGATGGTGTCTCAAAATAAAAATAGCCTTAATTTTAGTATAGTAAATATAAATAATATATGTAATAAACATATAAATGAACTTTAGTAGTTCTTAATTTGACGTAATTAAAAATTTTTGTAATTCCTCACAGGACGTGAGGAGCCAGTAGTGAAGCCTGAGGAGGTTGCCTCTTTTACTGGGTAAAAAATTTTTAATGGAGTCAAATTTAGAATTACTTAGTGAAATTAATTGCTTTATGAATGTATTATTTATATTTACGATTTTAAAATTAAGGCTATTTTGAGATATTCTCTTTCGCCAGAAAGTAGTTCTTAATTTTAAAAATAAGCTATACAAAATATATTAAAAAAGATTTAATCTAAATGTATATGACAATAACCTCCTGGATTTTTCTTTAAATATTTTTGATGATAATCTTCAGCATCATAAAAACACTTTAATGGTTCTACTTCAGTAACTATAGGATTTTTATATTTCTTTTGTTCTAAGGATTTACTTTTCACAATTACATCTAAATCTTTTTCATCTAAATAAAATATACCTGTTCTATATTGTGTTCCTCTATCATTTCCCTGTTTGTTTAGTACTGTTGGATCTACTATGTTCCAAAATTTATTTAGCAGTTCTTCTAAGGGTATAATTCTTTCATCATATTTTATGTAACAAGCTTCTGCATGTCCTGTAACTCCACCACACACCTCTTCATAACTTGGATTTTCTTTTGTTCCATTGGCATATCCTACTTTTGTTTCTACCATACCTGGAATCCTTGACATATATTCTTCTACTCCCCAAAAACAACCTCCAGCTAAAACTATTTCCTTCACAATTAACACCTCCATAATTTCTTTAATATTTATATTTAAAATAAATTATGCAATCTTCTCAATTACTCAAATTATATATTTCGTTATAATTAAGTTTAGAAATATTTTAAAGTCTTATATTTATTCTATTATAATTAATTTAAAAATATTTAATATTTCTATTATACTTCCCCACTTATAGTATTAATATCATTTAAATAAAAATCCTATGTAAATCAGATGTTCCTTTATGTTAAGTTAATTATACTATAACCCTTTCCATATTTTAATATTTATATTTAGTAAAGTTTAATATCTGCTATATTTTTCTAAAGACCTAAAAATGAATCACGATAATATAAAAAATTATTATAATAATTTAAAACTTTAATATTATTGGGGGTACTTAACTATGTATACTGTTCTTCATATAGAGCAAAGTGATTTCTTTTGCAAAATGGTAGAAAGCATTCTAAGAGAAAAAAATTATGATTACATATCTACAGATAGTTTTAATGAGGCTTATAATCTAATAAAAGAATATGATATAGATCTTATTATAACTTCCCTTTATGGGAAAGGTGGCAATATAGAGGATTTCATAAAAAATATTGGCTATATGGATTCTAATGATATACCTATATTTATAGTTACAAGTGATAATGACCATGAAAAAAAGAAAAATCTTCTTAATTTAGGTGTATTTGATTATTTATTAAAAGATGATTTAAAAGAAGAAATTACTAAGCATGTAGATGCAGTATTTCAAGATGATGAATACATGAAAAATTTAAGGGAGGCAAAAATTGCAATTATAGATGATAATTCCTTTGATTGCACTCTTGAAAAAGATATGCTATCCAAATATGGCATTGAGAATGTAGATTATTATAATTCTGGTAAAGAATTATTTAAAAGTAATAAAAAATATGATATGTATTTAATTGATATGGTATTGGAAAATGAATTTGGAAAAACTTTAATAAGACAGATAAGAAGGAACAATATAAAATCTTCTATAATAGCTGTTACCGTGTTAAATAATAACAAAACCATGTCTAATATTTTAAATTGTGGCGCAGATGATATTATAAACAAACCTTTAGATGAAAACTTATTTATAGCTAAATTAAAGTCTAATATAAGAATCTATACGTTGAATAAAAAAATAAAAAGCATACTAAAAGAAATGAAAAATAAATAAGACGAAAATATTTAATACTAATAAAATATTTAAAAGCGGGTATGTAGGTAGATTTGTGTAAAAACAAAATTACCTACATACCCGTTTTTGAGAATGTAAATAATTCTCGAAATTTTTTCAACCTTTAAGTATTTTTAATTTAATTCCCTTAAATCATATTTAATTTTTATAAGTAAACTTAAAAATCTGGTTCTATCTCTAAGAATCCAGCATATTGATTTAGATATAATAACTATGTAGTTTTCATACTGAAAATACATAACAATCCATATCATATATTCTATACTTGATATATAAATATCTATCTCTAAGGCTTAAAGGTGTTATATAATTGTTTATTAATAATTTAAAATTACTATATTTCTTTAATAACAAATTTTATTCTGGCTCCACCATCTTCTTTATTTTCTGCTGTAATCCATCCATTATACTTTTCAACTAAAATTTTTACAATATACATTCCTAAACCAGAATGTCCCTTTTCATTAGATCTTGAGCTATCACCTCTATAAAATTTTTCGAAAACATAACATAATTCTTTATCATTGAAACCCGCTTCTTCGTCTTCCACAATAAAATTTTATAATACAATCATATATTAATAATTAACTCTTTCATAAATTATATTTAGTGAGACTGTATTCTATAAATACCAATACTCACTAAGTATTCACTTCCTTTCTATTTTATAATAAAAACCTTTATATATAACAATTCTTAATTTCAACTGTAGTATTACTGTTGAATATCCTATAATATATTAAATAACTATAAAATCAAATAAGATAATCTCTTTTAGAAAATATAGTACAAGTTATAAATGTAAATATAATTATATAGGATGCTAAAACACCTAAAATCCAATAATTTAATCCAGGATATCCAGCTAAAACTAAACATATACCAATATGTTGAATCTTAGGAATAGTAATAAAATTTAATTTTTCCATTATTTTAATAAGACTTATACCGTTAAGTGGATTGTTAACTAGCATAATATAACATTGCTCAATAACTTTTGAAAAAATTAAGCTTCCTACTAAAAAACATATACATGTAGCTATAGTTCCTGTAGAACTTTTAAAAGTCACTGAAAAAAGAGAAAATACAGAAAGTATTGCTAAAACAGTTAAAAATCCTAAAGCATAGTATTTTAAAGAATAAAAAATAGCTTTTAAGTTATTTACGGTGCTACTATGATAAAATAGCTTTACTCTATATAATTTAGGTGCTATAAAATATCCAATTGCTGTAGACAATATAAAATATGCTACAAAGAATATAAACATTGTAGATATGATAGAGGCTATTTTTGCAAAATATATTTCTTTAAAAGAATACCCTCTTATCATAATCAATCTAATTGAGCCTTTTCTATATTCTTCAGTAATAGATATACATACAAATAAAATAGCAATAAAATTAAATAAGGTAATTAACATTTCCTGAAACATCATAAAGGGATAATTACCAAAAGAAGTATATTCAGCACTAGTTATTGGTAATTTCAAATTATTTCCAAGGTAATACTTTGAGGAACCTATTATAGCAAGAGGGATTAGTATAAAACAAAATAAAGTTAATTTGTTCTTCCATAGCCTTTCAAACTCACTTTTAAAAAGTTCCATTATAAAACTACCTCCTCAGTTTTTAATACTTGCAAAAACACCTCTTCAATATTACCATCCCCCATGGAAAGTAGTTCTTCTAAAGATCCTTTAAATTTTAACCTACCCTGATTTATAATTATAATTTTATTGGAGAACTTTTGAAGCTCATCAAGTAAGTGACTAGATACTAAGAAGGTTATTTTAAATTCACTATTTAATTTTAAAATAATATCCCTTAAATCCTTAATTCCAATAGGATCTAAACCATTGGCCGGTTCATCTAAAATGATTATTTCTGGCTTTCCTAAAAGCGCCTGGGCAATACCTAATCTTTGTTTCATTCCTAGAGAATAAGTAGACACCTTATCATTTTCTCTATTTTTTAAATCTACAAGTTCTAGAACCTCATCTACTCTTTTTTCTCTTTCTTCCTTTAAAATATTAGGATGTAATCTTACTAGATTTTTTAAGATTTCTCTTCCTGTCATATACTCAAAAAATATAGGACATTCTACTATTGCTCCAAGTTTTAAAAGAGCTTTTTTTCTATCTTTGTTTATATCTATTCCATTAATGAAAATCTCTCCCTTAGTAGATTTTATAAGACCTGTAAGTAATCTAATCATAGTTGTTTTACCTGCTCCATTAGGACCTACAAATCCGTATATATCTCCCTTTTCAATATTAAAACTCATATTTTCTATAATGGTTTTTCCTTTAATGTTTTTACTTAAATTTTTGACTTCTATTATATTATTCATCTCTAAATCCCCCTTTATTTTCTCTGTACTTTTATATTAAAGGGTAATTTTAAAGATTTTATAAAGATTTATAAAATTAGTAAAATATTATAGGATATCTCAAAATAGTCTTAAAATTAAGACTATTTTATTTTGATGTTCCCTCTTTATGATTATGGTGATTAATTTAATTATTCTTATGAAAGATATGAAATAGGTTTAGAAAATGATTATTGAAATATTAAAAATAAAAAATCCAAACAATAAACATTAATTAGTTTATTATCTGAATTTTTTACTTTAATAATTATAAATAATTTTTTAAACTTTAGAGGAATTTTCTTCTCCAACTAAAGCTTAAAAAATGTTTATTTAAAGACTTATCTACTCTTTATTCTTAATTTTTAAGAAGCTGATAATATTATATCAAGTAGTTATGAAATACTATATTTATAAAATGTAAATTTCATAAATATTTTAATAAGTTTTATTAAATATAACATAAAACTTTAAAATATTTTTAAGACACTTCTTCTACATTTTCAAATTGGCTATTGTAAAGAGATGAATAAAAACCATTAGCTTTTAATAATTCTTCATGATTACCCTGTTCTATAATATCTCCATCTTTCATTACAAGAATTAAATCTGCATCTTTAATAGTGGATAATCTATGTGCAATTATAAAGCTTGTTCTTCCTTCCATTAGATTCTCCATAGCTTTTTGTATAAGTAATTCTGTACGAGTGTCTACAGAACTAGTAGCTTCATCTAATATTAATATTTTAGGATCTGATAATATTGCACGAGCTATAGTCAACAATTGTTTTTGTCCTTGAGAAATATTGCTTGCTTCTTCATTTAATTCCATGTCGTATCCATTAGGCAATGTCTCTACAAAGTTATGAACATGAGCTGATTTTGCTGCATCAATTACTTCTTCATAAGTAGCTCCAAGTTTTCCATAGGCTATGTTTTCTTTTATAGTACCTGTAAACAAGAAGGTATCTTGAAGAACCATTCCAAACATATTACGTAAATCTGATCTTTTAAAATCCTTTATATTATGGTCATCTATAAATATTCCACCATCGCTTACATCATAAAAACGCATTAAAAGCTTAATAATAGTGGTCTTACCAGCACCTGTTGGCCCTACAATAGCTACTTTTTGTCCTGGTTTAATTTTAGCATTGAAATCATTTATTATAATTTTATCCTGATTATATCCAAATTTAACATTTTTAAATTCAACTTCTCCAGAAACTTTTTCAAGTTTAACAGGATTTTCTGTTTCTTTAACTTCCTCTTCTTCTTCAATAAACTCAAAAACTCTTTCTGCTGCTGCTGCTGTAGATTGAAGTACATTAGCTATTTGAGCTACCTGTGCTATAGGTTGAGTAAAACTTCTAACATATTGAATAAAAGATAGTATATCTCCAACTTCAATAGTTTTCTTTATAGCAAGCCACCCACCTAAAATAGATACAAGTACATATCCTATATTACCTATAAAGGACATAATTGGCATCATCATTCCAGATAAAAATTGAGATTTCCAAGCTGAACTATAAAGTTTATCATTTATTTTATCAAATTCTTCTATAGCCTCTTGTTCTCTATTGAAGGCTTTCATTATATTATGTCCACCATAAACTTCTTCTACATGACCATTAATATTACCTAAATCCTCTTGTTGAGCTTTAAAGTACTTTTGTGATTTTTTTACTACAAGCATTATAATCCCCATTGATACAGGTAATATTAATAAAGCTATAATAGTCATTTGCCAACTTATAGATAGCATCATAATTAGCACACCTATTATGGTAACAATAGAGGTAATTATTTGAGACATACTTTGATTTAAAGTTTGGCTCACTGTATCTACATCATTAGTAATTCTAGATAATACTTCTCCATGGGTTTTGTTGTCAAAATATTTAATAGGCATACGATTTATTTTTTCAGAAATTTCACGTCTAAACTTATAAGAAATATTTTGAGCCACAGAGGACATTACATATCCTTGTATAAAGGAGAATATAGCACTTATTACATATAATCCTAAAAGTAAAACTATTATTCTACCTATATAATTAAAATCAATAAAAGCACCCTTTACCCCAGTAACCTTTTGTACTAATCCTTCAAATAATTTTGTAGTAGCTTTTCCTAAAATTTTAGGACCTACTATAGAAAAAGCTGCACTACCTATAGCAAGAATAATTACAAAAATTATAGACATTTCATAGGGCATTATATATTTACTTAGATTTTTCATGGTACCCTTAAAATCTTTTGCCTTTTCAACTGCTCCTATAGGACCTCCTGGACCAAAGCCACCTTTTTTTCTATTTTGTGTTTTTCTATTGCTCATGATAAAAGTTCCTCCTTTGAAAATTGTGATAAGGCTATTTCCTTATAAACCTCACAATTTTTCATTAATTCATCATGGGTACCCATTCCAACCATTTTTCCTTCATCTAATACAATTATCTTATCTGCATTTATTATGGTACTTATTCTTTGAGCTACAATCAATACTGTGCTTTCAGTTGTTTCATCCTTTAAAGCTTTTCTAAGACGTGCATCAGTTTTAAAGTCAAGGGCTGAAAAACTATCATCAAAAATATATATATCTGGTTTTCTTACAATAGCACGTGCAATAGAAAGTCTTTGTTTTTGTCCTCCGGAAACATTGGTTCCTCCTTGGGATACCTCTTCTTTAAATCCTTGTTCTTTAGATTCTATAAATTCCATAGCCTGAGCTATTGTTGCTGCTTTTTCCATATCTTTATCTGTAGCCAATTCATTACCATATTTAATATTACTTTCTATAGTTCCTGAAAATAATATTCCCTTTTGTGGCACATAGCCTATTTTTTCTCTTAACTCCATTTGAGGTACTTCTTTTAAATTGATGCCATCTATTAATATTTCTCCATCTGTTACATCATAAAATCTTGGTATTAGATTTATTAGAGTGGATTTACCACTACCTGTACTTCCTATGAAAGCTGTAGTTTCTCCAGGTTTTGCATCAAAAGTAATATTAGAAAGCACATCCTTTTTTGCACCTTCATATCTAAAGGAAACATTTTTAAATTCTACATGCCCTTTTTTGTAGTTTAAGAATTTTCTTGGCTTTTCTATATCTTTAATAGCAATTGGTATATCTATAACTTCACCTATACGTTGAGCTGATACAGAAGCACGTGGAAGCATAATAGACACTATGGAAATCATTAAGAATGCCATAATTATTTGCATTGTATATTGCATAAAAGCCATCATATCTCCTACTTGCATAGCTCCTGCATCTACTTGATGGGATCCTACCCACACAATTAGCAAAGTTATAAGATTCATAATTAACATCATCATCGGCATCATCATCATCATTGCACGATTTATAAATAAATTAGTACGTGTTAACTCTTTATTAGTTTTATCAAACTTTTCTTCTTCATGTTTTTCTGTATTAAATGCTCGTATTACTAACATTCCTATTAAAGATTCACGAGTTATTAAATTTATTTTATCTATTAATTTTTGAACCTTTTTAAATTTAGGTATAGATATTCCAAATAAAACAATAACTAAAGTTAAAATAGACATAACTGCTATAGCTATAATCCAAGCCATTGAAGTATCTGTCTTTAAAACCTTAAATATTCCACCTATACCTAATATAGGTGCATAAAATACTATTCTAAGTAGCATTACCATAAATGTTTGCACCTGTTGAATATCATTTGTACTTCTTGTAATCAAGGAAGCTGTGGAAAAATTATCAAATTCTCCTTTAGAAAAATTAGTAACTTTTTTAAATACTTTACCTCTAAGATTTCTTCCAAGACCTGCAGCTATTCTTGCAGCTAACATAGCTACCATAACTGTAGCTACCATGCTAAGCAAAGCTAAAAGTAACATTTTCGCTCCTTCTTTAATAATATAGCTTGATTGAAGCTTATCTGTATCTATTCCTATAGCTTTATACTCATCTTTAACAAAAATAACTGCTGATTGAGTAATCATACTATCCGGCATATCTTTTAATTTTTTATCTAAACTCTCTTTTATTAAATTTATTTCTTCCTTTGGCATTTTTAAAAGTATATTAGCATTGTTTTGTGCTGTTTCACCATTAGAAGTAACTTTAGGCATTTTATCCTTTGAAAGAGCCTTTGCCTCAACATTTTTTTCAGTTTGCCCATTCATTTTATTAGCTTTATCTTTAGCTTCTGTTTCTTTATTAATATTATTTAACTTTGATATATCAGTTTTTTCTATTCCACTAACCATAAGAATTGGTTTTGCCAATATATCATTTAATTCATTTATTGTATTTTTATCCTTTGTATTTAATTTATATATAGGTTCTTTATTAAGATTAGGATAATCCTTTAAATAATCTTCAAGTTCATCTTTAGAAAGATTCTCTTTATTTAAAAGTATGTAATTATCTTCTATCTTTTTTACGTCCTTATCATCTAAAAAAACCTTAATTTTATCTAATTCACTTTTACGAATTACTTGTGGCACTGCATTTGATACCCCACCTTGTTGAATCCCCACATTAACAATATTGGACATATAATCTGGTAATGATAAATCACATACAGCTTGAACAAATAAAAGACCCAATACTAAAAGTATTGAAGCAATAAATGGTTTTAAGTGCTTTATTATCTTTAACATTCAATATCATCTCTCCATTTCGTCTATCTTATAAATAATTAAATTTATAAAATGCTGTTATTATCTTGTCACTAAGTAAGATAATTAATCCCTCCTTAAAAAATTAAATTTATAATAATTATATCGCTTATTTTTAACGAGATAATCATTATAAATTTATAACTATTATATTTTAATATATTTTATGTGTCAATAACTTTTATATTGTATAATTACAAAAAATACAATATAATGTAATTAAAAAATTATAATATAACTATCTTCGTATATGTTATATATCTACATACGTTGTATAATAGTTATGTTTTTATAACTATTATATTTTAATATATTTTATATGTCAATAACTTTTCATGTTGTATAACAAACCTAAATACAATATAATGTAATTAAATCATAAAATTAGCTAAGGAGGATAAAAATGCATAATATTCAACTTGATGAGATATCTCAAGATCTATATGATTTATTATTAAATTTACATAAAAAACTTTTAAATCCAGATGAGCTAAAAAGAAATTTTCCCTTACCTCCATCCCATATAAAAGTTATTATTTACCTTAAGCATAATGGTAACTGCTCTATTTCTAAAATTGCTAAGGATTTATTAATTTCTAAACCTAATATGACTCCCATCATTGATAAACTAATTTCTGAAAATATGGTTACTAGATACACTGATCCAAAGGATAGAAGAATTATAAGGGTTGAATTAACAGAAAAAGGTACTGATTTTATAAAAGATCAAGAAAGATTAGTAAAAGATCTATTAACAGAAAAGATATCCTGTATTCCTATTGATGATTTAAAATATCTTAGTGATCATATAGTACACATAAAGGATATTATATTAAAAATAAATTAATTTTAAAGCAGACTTTGTCATTATTATATTTATAGCATAATTTAATTTCAAAAATACATAAATAATGTTTTTTATCTAAAAAATATATTACTAGCACTAATTTTTTTATATAATTACATATGAATTAAATAAAGGCAGGTTAAAATAATGAGCTTACATATAAAAGAAGTAACTATTAAAAATTGGCGTTGTGTAGTTAATCTAAAGGTGAATGAAAATCAACAAAATTTTATTGAAAGTAATGCTTATTCCCTTGCAGAATGTAAATTTATACCTCAATGGCATCCTAAAAGTATCTATTATAATAATGATTTAATTGGTTTTGCTATGTATGGATATTTTGAAAAGGAAAATCACCTTTGGTTAGATAGATTTATGATTGATTATAAATATCAAAATAAAGGCTATGGAAAAGCTTCTCTTAACTTATTAGTCAACACTATGCTTAAAGAATACAAATGCAATAAAATCTATTTAAGTATATTTAAAGATAATATTGAAGCTATGAAATTATATGAAAAGTTTGGATTTCAATTCAATGGAGAATTAGATGAAAATGGAGAACTTATAATGGTATTAGAAGCTTAAATTTAAAATATGGAATATATATTTAATATAATAAATGAGCATGTAGGTAAATTTGTTTTTTACACAAATCTATTTACATTCTTTAATAAATTTAATAATATATAACCTATAAAATTATTCCTCATTAACTTATATAGTTCATTAAGCTAATGGGGAATTATTTTAAAATAATTTCAATACACAAGATTTTCACTTATTAAATTATACTTCATATAACCCTCTCTCTTTAAAATGGAAATAAATTATTAAGAATTTTAATATTATATATGTTATAAAACCTCTATTTCATCTCCAAGCTTAATAAAACCTTCCTTTAATATTTTTGTAAAAATTCCTTCCCTAGGCATTATACAGTCTCCTATAAGATTTCTTATTTCACACCCTGCATGACATTCCTTACCTATTTGAGTTACTTCCATAAGTACTTCTCCTACTTTTAATTTTGTTCCAACAGGTAATTCATACAAAACTAAGCCTTCTGTAGTTATATTTTCTGCAAACTTACCTGTAGATACTTCTTTAAGGCCCAGCCTTCTCATTTTGTTTATACTTTCTATACCCAAAAGACTTACTTGTCTATGCCAATTCCCTGCATGAGCATCTCCTACAAGACCGTGATTTACTTTAAATAACCCTTTATCTATAGGGTGCTTTACTACACCTTTTTTCTCGCTTATATTAACTGCTATTACCTTTGCCATTTATAGTTCCTCCCTTTGAAATAATCCTGATTTTCCACCGTTTTTTCTCATAAGTTTTATATCAGATATTATCATTTCTCTGTCTATAGCTTTACACATATCATATATAGCTAAAGCAGCTACTGTAACTGCAGTTAATGCTTCCATTTCCACCCCTGTTTTCCCTGTATTTTTTACTGAAGATGTTATGTCTATGTTATTGTTTTCAAAATCAAATTTAAAATTTATGTCACAACCATTTATCATTATAGGATGACACATAGGTATAATATTAGCCGTATTTTTTGCTGCCATAATACCTGCCACCTGAGCTACAGATAACACATCGCCCTTTGATATACTACCTTCGTTTATCCTATTTAAAGTTTCCCTTTTCATGTTTATATAACCATAGGCAATAGCTTCCCTTTCTGTTTCCTCTTTACTGCCTACATCCACCATTTTCGCTCTTCCTTGATTATTTATATGTGTTAAATTCATAAACTAGCCTCCAATTTGATACATCATTTTTTTGCTTTTACTTTCTTTTTCTTCTATCATATGATGCTCTAAAGGTTTATTATAAATAGCTTCATTCATCTTAGATAGAAGAGCTTGTTCATTTTCTACATAATCTTTAAGATTTACTTCTTTCTCAGAATGAAGACAGGGTTTCAATGTACCCTCGGAAGTTAACCTTACTCTATTACAACCACTACAAAATTTACAACTCATAGGACTTATAAATCCAATGTTTTCTTTAGCTTCTTTAAATTTATATAATATGGCAGTACTACTTTTATCCCTTTTTACAGGTATAAAATCTCTATGTTTAGATATTATCTCTTCTGAACTTATATAACT
Source organism: Clostridium sporogenes (assembly GCA_019933195.1). NCBI lineage: Bacteria > Bacillati > Bacillota > Clostridia > Eubacteriales > Clostridiaceae > Clostridium > Clostridium sporogenes. The sequence continues at coordinate 292,415 of CP082942.1, read as the reverse complement.
ATCTTTATATAACTTTCTTCCTTCTCCTATAGGCATAAGTTCTATAAATCTTACGGATATAGGATATTCCTTTGTTAAGTTCATAAAATCATCTATTTCATCATCATTTATACCTTTCATTATTACTGTATTAATTTTTATTGGGGTCATCCCAAGTAACAAAGATTTTTCAATCCCTTTAAAAATTTTATTGATATCTCCACCTCTTGTTATACTTTTAAATTTATCTTTTTTTAATGAATCAAGACTTATATTAACCCTTTTAAGACCAGCTTTTTTTAAGTCATCTATTCTATCTTCTAAAAATATAGCATTTGTAGTCATAGCAATATCTTTAATTGAACTTAATTGTGATGTATTATAAATTAAGTTATCTATATTTTTAAGTATAAGAGGTTCTCCACCTGTAAATCTAATTTTATCCATTCCTAATAAGGAAGCTGTTTTAACCACATTGAAAATCTCTTCATATCTCATTATGTCATCATGATCTTTTTTTAAAACACCTTCAGATGGCATACAATAAATACATCTTAAATTACATCTATCTGTTACAGATACCCTTAAATAGTTAATCTTTCTTCCATACTTATCTAACATTAAATTCCTCCTTTGTATAAAAACATGCTAGCAAATTCTTGTTATATAAAAGCTAAAAATATGTAATCTTTTTTATATAAAAATAATAGTTAGTTGCTATATCTTTAGAATTTACAGCATATCCATCTACAGTAGATCTTTTAAAATTAGGTACATCTATCTCATATTCTCATATATAACTCTATTCATACTACTTAAAATCTCTACTTTTCCCTTACTGATTTCATATTTAAATTTTTTTATAATAGTTTTATAATCTTTAATGAACATAACTTCAAATAAGTCCACTTTTATTCTACCTTAAATCTATCTGGCACATTCTGATGCTTCGCCTAATAAAATCTCTATTCCATGTGGTATAGCACCTAATACTGCCTGTAAATTTTCTGCCGCAGCTTTTGGACTTCCTGGTAGATTTATTATAAGAGAATCTTTTCTAATTCCAGCAATTCCTCTAGAAAGTATAGCCTTTGAAGTTATTAAAAGAGATTTAGCCCTCATTGCTTCACCAAAGCCTGGTACATGCTTTTCAATAACTTTTTCTGTAGCCTCTGGAGTTACATCTCTTTTAGAAAATCCTGTTCCTCCATTAGTAATAATGAGATTTATTCTTTCTTCATCACATAACTTTATAAGCTTTTCAGTTATAATATTTATTTCGTCTGGTATTATTTTATAATACTCTATTTTATATCCTTCTTTTTCTAAAATATCTTGTAATACCTTTCCTGTTTCATCTTTTCTCTGTCCCTTTGAACCCTTATCGCTTATTGTAATAATAGCAGTCTTTATCATAGTTATTCCCCCTATGTACTGATCAATTCTATCTAGTTATAATATAAATTGCTTATAATTTCTAAACCTATAATTTATCATTTGATTTTTAACTTCTAATTCTTATAATTTAAAAATATTCACTTACAAAGCCTTTAAATTAATTTATATATTTATTTTTAATTTTTTTATCTCATAAAATTGCTTAAAAACATCCATTTTATTTTAATTATTGAATGTATAGAATATTCTGTATTATTCATATGATAAAAAAATACAAAATATTACATACTCTACATTATATAATATTTTGTACCCTTATAACATATTTCCATATAATTTTTTTGTAAATATATCAAATTTATAACTTTTGTTCCATTGTAGAACATTTTGTTACTCTAGATTTCTATCTTTTTTAATTTTTACTCACTTAACTTTATAAAATTTAATATTAACTAATAAATTTATAATATATCATTCCTACTGCATCCGCTATAATCCATCCTATAGGAATTGCCCACCAAATTCCCCTTAATCCTAAGTAAGGAGCTGTAATAAAGGCAAGAGCTACTCTGAGACCAAGGGATATTATTGTCAAGACTATGGACATCTTAACCTTGCCTAAACCTCTATATAAACCATAAAACATAAATAAATAACCTATGAAACAATAAAATGTACATACAATTCGTAAATACTGTACTCCTATTTTTATAACCTGGGTTTCTGTAGAATTTATAAATATTAGCATAAACTTATCTGCCATAATCCATACAACTAAAGATATAAAAATACAAAATATAGTTATAATCTTTAAAGATACTTTGATACCACTTCTAATTCTTTCATCTTTTTTTGCCCCTTTATTTTGCGCAATATAAGTAGAAAAAGCATTTCCAAAATCTTGTACAGGCATATAAGCAAAGGAATCGATCTTAACTGCTGCTGCAAAAGCTGCCATAGGAGCTATACCAAAGGAATTTACCAAACCCTGTATCATTAATATTCCAAAATTCATGATAGATTGTTGTATTGATGTAAGCAAAGAATAACTGGCAGTTAACTTAAATATTTCTTTATCAAATTTAATTTCACTTAGTTTAAACTCTAAGAAATCTAGCTTCTTTATACAATATACAATACACAAAATAGCTGAAACAAATTGGGCAATAACCGTAGCTAGAGCTGCACCAGATACACCCATATTAAAAGTAATTACAAATGCAAGATCTAATACTATGTTTATAATAGCAGCTATAATTAAAAAATATAATGGTACTTTAGAATTTCCAAGGGCTCTTAAAAGACCTGCGGCCCAATTATATAAAAATGTAAAAAATATACCACTAAATATTATGTTAAGATAAGCTCTAGTATCTACAAATAACTCTTTGGGAATTTTCATAAATAAAATAATCTGATCTACAAATATTAGAGATACTGCACTTATTATAATTGAAGTAATTCCTATGAAAATAAAGGATGTAGATATACTAGCTTTTAACTTATTTATCTTTTTCCCTCCAAAAAATTGTGAAAACACAATAGAAGTACCCATGCATAATCCTAATAAAATAGATGTTATAAAAACCATAATAGCAAAGGAAGAACCTACAGCAGCTAAAGCATTTGTGCCTATAAATTTTCCCACTATTATTGAATCTACAACATTATATAATTGCTGAAATATATTACCTACTATCATGGGCAATGAAAATTTAAGTATTACTTTTAAAGGATAGCCTTTAGTTAAATCTTTAGTTGAGTTACTCATTTTTCTTCTCCAAATATATTTTATTTCCAATGTTTAGTTTATCACAGGATTCTATATATTTGAATACTTGCCTCTAAATCTTATGTATTATTAGCATTTATAAATAATCTGCTTTTAAACTATTCCAGATTTTCATGGTATATAATGCTAATATACTTATTGTTAAACAAAGAATTATAACACTAAGTGAAGATTCTTTATAGTTTATTCCCATATAACTGCAAAGTCCTATTATAGGTATATTAGAAATAATTATTGTTAATATATATTTTATATAACTTAATCCTAGTGAAGAGGATAAAAAGCATATCACATCTGTTGGAGCTATAGGACATATAATGCCCAATGCTAAAAATCTAAAATTATATTTTCTTATTAATGGTTCTATGTAATTATACTTTTTGTTAATTAAATTCTTTATATTAAAATTAGAAAATAGTTTAGCTATAATATATATTAAACTCTCACTTAAAACCATTCCTATCATAGATAATAAAAATCCATTAGTTGTTCCAAATAAAGTTCCTCCTAGTATTATCAATATAAATCCTGGTAATAAAATAGGTAATCTTACTATCCATAATGAAATAAAAATAATCATTGTTCCTGCTTCATTAGAAATGGAATATGTTTTTATAAATTCTATGATAATTGGCATAAAATCATAATTATTAAAAATGTACAGTGATATAATCCAAACTATAACTAAAGCAAAAACTAAACATTTTTTATTAATCTTCATACATTATCCCCCTCCTCTAGAAAAATAATAAGAATACTTTATTTATGAACTTCCACTTAATTGTTACTTTAAATATAAAAAAGTAGTGATTTTTATTTGTTATAATATACTATAATCTTCCGATATTTTCATATTTAAAAACTTGCCTTGCCAAAAAGGAATAACCTTAATACCAAATAAAATAATTTAAATTATTTTAACTTAACTAACAAAATTAGCTTATTATAAAGTTGTAAATTTTCTATATATGATTCTCTATAAAAGGTTGGAATAAAATCTGACATGACCTTGAATAAGCTCCTATTTTTGAAAAATAAACCTTTCTTTATGAAAAAACAAACTATAAAAAGCTTTCAAAAGTTCCTATTAATAATATTCAAATGGAGGGACTACTTATAATAATCCCACTCCATCTGAACCTAAAAATCACTTAATAAATATTAAATCTCAGTTTTTTTTATTTACTTAACGGTTTAAAATATATAATTATTTTATAAATTTTTATTTTCTATATCTAAATAGTCTACATTATCTCACTTACAAATATTTTTTATTGTATTTTAAACTTTTTGTTATCCAAATTTATTATTACATCAGACATAGATGCAATCTCTAAGGAATGTGTTACCATTATTATGCATTTATTATCCTCGTGAGCTAATTTTTGAAAAAGCTTTATTATATCTGTAGAAGTTTTACTATCTAAATTTCCTGTAGGCTCGTCCGCTAGTATAATTTTAGCATTAGTAGATAACGCTCTAGCTATTGCTACCCTTTGCTGCTGTCCTCCACTAAGATTTAGTACACTTCTATTTCCTTCTTCTTTTGTAAGTCCTACCTTTTCTATTAGTTCATAAGCTTTTTGCTTTTTATCTAAAATTTCATTTTTAGTAATTTCCATAGCAGTAACTATATTTTGAATACCTGTCATGTAATTAATTAAGTTATATGCTTGAAATACTATTCCTATATATTGATTTCTATAATTAGTTAAACCAATTTTCTTTATATCCTTACCCTCATATAATAATTCACCACTTTTAGGACTATCTAGCGCACTAGCTAAGGATAAAGCAGTAGTTTTCCCTGACCCAGAAGGTCCTAATATAGTATAAAATTTACCACTTTCAAAATTGAAATCTATCTCATTTAAAATTACTGACTCTTTTCCTCCATCTTTATAGCTATAATTCACATTTTTAAATTCTAAGATTGTATTCATATCTATCACCTCACCTATTCTCTTTTGCTTAATATAGTTTTAGGACTAAATCTTAATATAGATATAGTTGGTATAGATGCTGAAGCCATTACTATAAGTAATCCTATAAGAGCTAATTTTTGTAGGTCCTTTGAAGTTACAGAAACATCCATATCTTTTACCATATCTACTTTACTTGCCTTGCTAGAAGATTCTCCATTCATCATTCTACCTGGACCTCCCATCATACCTCCACCATGTCCACCAAAGTTAGCACCAACTTCTGATTCTGAGGTTTCAGTTACCTGAATTTCTTTTTGAAGTAAAGTATCTCCTATTTTATTAGCAGCTAAATTTCCTGTAAAAGAAGAAACACCAAAAGCTATAACAGCTACTAAAAGCACTTCAACTACTAGTTGAGAAATAACTTTAACTTTGCTTTCGCCAAGTGATAGTAGTACACCTATCTCATACTTTCTATCTTTAAGAGATAAGGCTATTATAAGTACTAAAATCATTGCTCCTGCAATAGATACAGTTGCTACCAAAGTTTTTGAGAAAGATCCTACGTTTTCAATAGGTCCTACCATTTGTTTGTATAATTGATCATTAGCATCTAATGTATAAGTTTCTAAATCAATTTTTTTATCTTTTGCATATTTTTTGAAACTTTCTATATTATCAGGATTGTCCATAAAATATACGGCAGAAGTAATATTCTTACTATTAGTAGTACTATCACTGTTTTCAGTTGAAACCTTAGAAACTACATCATATGGCATATATATTTTATTATATGGATTTAAGAAATCCATATTTCTATTATTTTTAGTATCTGTATCTGAATTTGCCTCATATATCCCTACAATTTCTAATTCTAATGTAGTATTTTCATCTACAGAAGACACTTGTATTTTACTTCCTACCTTCAAACTATTTTCTGTGGCCAAATTTTTTTCAATTACAGCCACATTCTTTCCCGCATCATCTTTTGTAATTCCTCTGCCTTCTGTAATTTTACTATCTCCATCTTTAAAATCAGATAAAAGATTTGTAGCTATAGTACCTGAAAAAGAAATTTGTGGCATAGTAGTAACATTACTACCTCCCATTTTAAACATACCTTTTGGTTTTTCTTCACCTTCTTCAGAAGTAGTATCCTCACTACTTTCTTCACTCTTTACATATTCAAAATTTTTAGCCAGTCCAAAGGATGAAGAAATATAATTATATTGGATCACATGTTCGTTATCTTTCAAAACATCTGCAACATCTGTAGTTAAGGATGCTTTGCTAGTTGTTGTATCCTTATTTTCTCTTCTCTGTTGCATAAACTTTTGTTCATTAACCCTCAGTGTTACATCACTACCTAGTTTTTCTCTAGCTAATTCTGTAGATTTTTTTGTTGCAGTTTGGATAGACAATCCAACTAACACCATATTAGCAATTATTAAAAGTACAACAAATAATATTAAAGATTTTATTTTCTTTTTTGATATACTTAACATCGCTCTTTTTAAAAAATTCATATTGTATAACCTCCTAAGTCCTATAAGTTTCTTACAAAGGTTATTCTAATAAAGTTTTATGTGTTTTTTGTGAAGTTAATTTGTTTTTTATATAAAATATGCTATAGTAACATTGTATTTCATTAAATTAATAGTTGAGAAAATTTGATAATTCATTTCTAAATATAAATATATTAATATGTTGCATTGATATATTTGCTTAAACACAATATGTTGTATGCATATTAGAAATCTTTTAATTATGCAATTTGCTCAGTTAAATAATGAATAATAAATAGGAGGACTATTTAATGAAAAGCGTAAAAAGAGATTGTATAGTTTCAGGTATAGTTTGGATAATAATATTATTAACACTTCCCTATGAAGCTAAATTAAAATATATTGGATACTCTTTTGTAGGATTAATTATTGTTTTTATAACCTATAAATTTAAAAGAAGTGATAAATAGAAATGGAGACATATGAAAAATAGCTTTAATTTTAAAACCATAAATACAAATAATACATTCATAAAGCAATTCATTTTGCTAAGAAGTTCTAAATTCGACTTCATTAAAAATTTTCTACCCAGTAGATTCGCCATCCTTGGCTTAACTACTGGCTCCTCACGTCCTATGAGGAATTACAAAAATTTTTAATTACGTCAAATTAAGAACTACTAAGGCTCATTCATATGTTTACTGCATATATTATTTTTATTTACTATATTAAAATTAAAGCTATTTTTATTTTGAGATACACTTATTTTTTATAGCTGAGAAAATTTTACGATTCCTTTTAAAAATATAATTATATCAATATATTGTAATAATACATTTATTTAAATATATTATGTTATATGTGTATTTGAAATTTATTAATTATTCAATTTGATCACTTAAATAACAATCTTTGTATAATTAACAATTTTTAAAAGTAATAATTAATTACAATAAAACTTTACTTTTCAATAAACTTTGTCAATTCTCTATTAAACTTTTCTTTTTCATCATAAAATAACCCATGACCACTGTATTCAAATGGTATAAGTTTTGAATTCTTAATTCCCTTCTTTTGAGCTTCTGCTAATGGGAATAGACAAACTTTGTCATGGATACCATGAAGAATTAGGGTTGGAACCTTTATTTTCTTAAGGTCTGAAAACAATCCTTCTTCATTTAACCAAGTATTTGCTACTGCCGCAGTGGACCAACCTGCTGCTTGTAGTCCTAATTGGAAGAACCAATCTGAAAAAGCTTTAGTTATATATTTGAAGAAAAATATATTCCCAAAATCTTGTAACATTTGGGGACGGTCATTATATGTTCCCTCAATAATTTTATCTATATCTTCCTTTTGTAATCCATGGGGGAAATATGGACGCTTAATAAGACTAGGAGCTGCTGCTGCAAAAAGAGCAAGTTTAGATACACCGTATCCATTATGTCTTGCCATATACCTAATAGCAATTGCTCCTCCTGTTGAATGTCCTCCCAGTGTAAAATCTTTCAAATTAAGAGCTTCAACTACGCATCTAACATCATCAGATAGTCGATCATAAGTATATCCTGTAAAAGGTTTATCTGATTCACCAAATCCTCTCTGATCTATTCCAATACACCTATATCCCAGTTTAGGAAGTTCATTAAATTGATATTCAAATAATTTATGACTTCCAGGCCATCCATGTAAAAATACTATTGTCTTTTTACCTTGTGGATTAAGATCCTCTACATAAAGCTTTACATTTGATTCTACTTTAACATAATATCCCATACAAATACCTCTTATAATAAAATTCTTTCATTATAAGTTTATTCTATTAATCATAAATAAGTGAATTTTATTTATGATTTAAAATTGCAAAAGCTACCTTTTGTTATATAAAAAGATTTACACTTTAATATATCTTTCATTATTAGGCATAAATAAACCACCTTTTATAGTTAATTAATTTTATACTATAAAAGGTGATTCTTTATTATTTTTTATAAAAATTTAAAAGTTATCATTCATATGAATATTATACCTTTATATGTGAGCTTAATAAATATAGGATAGCACTATTACTCCATATCCAAATCGCCAAATTGGGCATGGTAAAGCTGTTCATAATATCCTTTACTCTCCAGTAACTCATTGTGTGTTCCTTGCTCAACAATATTTCCATCCCTCATTACCAAGATTAAATCTGCATTTTTTATTGTAGACAATCTGTGAGCAATTACAAAAGAAGTTCTGCCCTTCATAATGTTTCTCATGGCATCTTGGAGCTTTTGTTCCAGCCTTGTGTCCACAGAGCTAGTGGCTTCATCCAAAATCATGATAGGCGGATCACAAAGGATAGAGCGAGCTATAGTCAAAAGTTGTTTTTCTCCTTGAGAGATGTTGCTAGCCTCTTCATTTAGTATCATGTTGTAGCCCTCAGGAAGGGTAGTTATAAAGTGGTGTACATTTGCTATCTTAGCTGCATCTATGATTTCTTCTTCAGTGGCTCCTTCTTTACCATAGGCTATATTTTCTTTAATACTGCCATTAAAGAGCCAGGTATCCTGAAGAACCATTCCGAATTTTGCTCTCAGATCATCTCGTTTCATATGCTGAATATCTACACCATCTATCTTGATTGATCCACCAGTGACATCATAAAATCTCATTAGTAGATTGATTAATGTGGTTTTCCCTACTCCTGTAGGACCTACTATAGCAACCATCTGGCCGCTTTTTACTTGTACATTTAAATCATGAAGTAAAGGCTTCTCTTTTGTATACGAAAACTCTACATTTTCAAAAGATACATTACCATAAACTTTTTTATTGGATTTTGTTAATTCTACTCCTTCAGATTCTTCCTCTTCATTTAAGAATTCAAAAACTCTGTGTACCGCTGCTACAGAGGCCTGTATTGCTGAAGATAACTGAGTAATTTGGGACATAGGTTGATTTACCTGCCATATATAGCGGATAAAGGCCTGAAGCTGTCCTACAGTAATAGTACCTGTTATAGCATAAAAGGAACCTATAATAGCTACACATCCAATTCCAATATAAGTTACAAAAGCTACTAAAGGAGACATTAAACCGCTAATAAACTGAGCTTTAAATCCATTTTCACATAGCTCATCATTAGCACCCATAAACTCTTTTAATGCATCATTTTCCTTTCCAAACAATTTAATTTCATTAAATCCCGTAAATTTTTCTTGAACAATTCCATTTAAATTTCCTAGCGCGTTTTGTTGTTTTTCAAATATCGGTTGAGACTTTTTTACAATTATCTTTGATATAATAATTGAAGTCCCAATAATTGCTATTGAAGATAGAGCCATTACCCATTGAATCTTAAACATCATAAATACTGCAAGACTCAAACCTAAAATAGCATTTAAAACTTGAGCAAAGCTTTGTTGAAGTGCATTAGAAATAGTTTCTACATCATTAGATGCTCGACTTAAAATATCTCCTAAGGTATTTTTGTCAAAATATGCTATAGGAAGTTTTCTAATTTTACCTTCTACATCATTTCTTAAATCCACCATGGCACTTTGTATTGCATCTGTTAATAAGAATTGATAGGCACAATTGCTTAAAGCTCCTGCAGCATAGATACAAATTAGAATTAAAATAATTTTATTGATTCTCGCAAAATTTATTTTTTGTCCTTTTGTGACATCAGAGAATAATTGAGTAGTAATCATACCCTCTAAAGTTGGACTTAATGCAATTAAGCATGAAGCTACAATAATTAATAATATTGCTAAGATAATCTTAGTCTTATATTTATTCAAATATGGAATCAAACGTTTAATACCCGTGTTTTTATTCTTCATCGTTTTAATTCCTCCTTTGACATTTGGCTAGCTGCTATTTCATAATAAACTTTACAGCCTTTTAATAACTGCTTATGAGTTCCTATGCCAACCACTTTTCCTTCGTTTAACACAATAATTTTAGTAGAATCTATAATTGAGGATACTTTTTGGGCAACAATCAAGGTAATAGCCTCTGTAGTTTCACTTTTTAATTTATTTCTCAATTTAGCATCTGTTTTAGAATCTAATGCAGAAAAGGAATCATCAAAAATATATATATCCGGCTTTCTTACAATAGCTCTTGCAATACTTAACCTTTGTTTTTGTCCACCAGATACGTTACTACCTCCCTCTTCTATAATTTCATCAAACTTACCTGGCTTATCTTTAATAAAATCATAAGCTTGAGAAACTTTAGCGCTATGTTCTATTTCAGGATGCACCGCATCATGTTTTCCATATCGAATATTTTCATTTATACTTCCAGAAAAAAGTAGTGCTTTTTGTGGAATAAAGCCAATTTTTTTGCGTAATGATACTAAGTCATATTTTCTAACATCTACTCCATCTACTTTAATACTGCCTTCAGTAACATCATAGAATCTGGGAATAAGATTTATTAACGTACTTTTACCGCTTCCTGTACTTCCAATAAAAGCAATTTTATCCCCCTTCTTTGCCTGAAAACTTATATCTTGTAAAACTGGAACCTCACCATCAGGATATTGAAAAGTTACATGATCAAATTCTAAGGTTCCTTCTTCTTTTCCTTTTGTTACTGGATTTTGTGGATTTTTAATAATCGGCTCTTCCTCCAATAACTCCTGAATACGTCTTGCACTAATCTCTGCACGAGGATACATAACAAATATCATAGAAAATAACATCATAGAAAACATGGCATGGAACATATATTCCTGAAATGCTACTAATTTTCCTACCTGTAGTGTTCCCATATCAATCATTTTGCTAGACAAGATAAATACAATTACAACAGCAAGATTTAATAATAAGAAAAAAGCTGGCTGTGCAACAGACATCAGCTTAAACAACTTTTTAGCATTGTATGCATAATCTTCATTTGCTTCATGAAATCTATGAGTTTCATAGTTGTCTTTTCTAAAAGCACGAATAACTCTAACACCTGTTAAGTTCTCTCTTGTAATTCGATTCAATTTGTCCATTCCCTTTTGTTGCCTAGTGCTAATTGGATTACTAGTTCTAGCAATAAGATATACTCCAAAACATATAATAGGAATACATCCTCCAATTACCATAGATAATGTAAGACTTGTTTTTATTACCATAAACATACTGATTAAAATCATTATAGGCGTTAACAATGCCATTCTTAAAAGCACATTAATAAACTGCATAAGAATAAATGCATCATTAGTAGTTCTAGTAATCATACTAGATACACCAAACTTATTATACTCTCTATGAGAAAATTGTTGAGCTTTTTTAAAGATATCATTTCTAATATCTCTTGTAATTGATGTACTTACTTTAGAACTACAATAGGCTAATACAATATTTCCAATGCCACCTATAATTGCCACAATTAAAATAATAATACCTAATTTATAAATATACATTCTATCTTTCAATACAATGCCTCGATCTATCATATTAGAGACAATTGTAGGAATTCCAAGCTCTGCTACAGCAAATCCGAACACAGCTAAAATATTCAAAAATAAATATAGCTTATACTTTTTTAAATACTGTAAAATTAACTTCATATTCAACCTCTCTTTTGTCAGCGATTTTTTGTAAAATCAATCCTTGATTTCCCCATCAACATATATTATGATAAACTATAATGTTACCTTATAGTCAAGAGGAGATTTAAAAAAATGCAAGAAAAATATTTTACCACTGGAGAATTCGCTAAAATGTGTAATGTTGAAAAACATGTTTTGTTTCACTATGAGGATATTGGTCTATTTAAGCCAAAAATTATTAAGAAAAACGGCTATCGTTATTACTCCTATCATCAGTATTTTACACTTTCTGTTATATTAAACCTAAAAAAAATTGGAATGTCTTTAAAAGATATAAAAATCTATCTTGAAAAGCGAAATCCATCTATCTTCCTAGATTTATTAGAAGAAAAAAGTAAAGAAGTAGCTGAAAAAATAAAATATTTTGAAGATATACAGGAAATGATTTATAGTATGAAAGCTATGACCATAGAAGGTATGAATCGTACTAATGAAATTTATTTAGAAACACTGCCTCAAGAAATTATTCTTCCATCAGATAATATGGAGGATTCAACAAATAAAAGTTTTGCTAGCTTTATGCAAGAGTATATTAAATTTTGTAAAAATCTTGGTATTATAGTACAGGAATCTGTAGGTGGTGTTATATCTGTAGAAAACCTTAGAAAAAACAAGTTTACAAACCTTTCTTATTTATATATAAAAACCAAATCCACTATACCAGGTAAAACAATAATTAGGAAATCAGGTGTTTATCTCTGTGGATACTTTGAGGGTTTTTACGATGATTTATGCTATGGCTACGAAAAACTATTAAATTATGCAGATGAAAATGGAATTGTTTTAGGAGACTATTCCTTTGAAGAATACTTAATTTCTGATATTTCCGAAAAAGAACAAAAACATTATATTACTAAGTTGATGATAGAAACTAAAAATCATAATGACTTAACATAGTATAGATATCTACTATATGTTAAGTAATCTATTTTCCTATCTTTTTATTGAAATAAGACTATACACTGTCTATATCTTTTATAGTTATTATTTTTGCCCCTACTAAATACACTGTGATTTGAAAAGTACATGAATATTGTTTACTTTTTTATCTAATATAAAGAAAATTCTAATCTACAGAGGAAGTTTTTGCTTCTATCAAATCTTACAAACCCTTATCAAGAGACTACTCGCTTTAATACTTTCACTTTTAAAAAGATGGAAATATTAAAGCGAGTAGTCTCTATATAACTTTATATAAATTTTTGAGAAATAATTGAAATAATAAGTAGAAATTGGTATACTAACAATAAATAGTAAAAATATTCCGAAAATGGAGGTGGAAAAAGTGAAGAAGAAAAAGCTTTTTTTAATCATATTTTGTCTAATTATAATTACATCTACCGTTTTAATTTATAATCACAATAAAACTAAAATTACTTCTAATGATAAAAATATACAAAAAGTTCAATCTGAAAAAAATTCATCTCAAAGTAAAGTAAAAAATTCTAAAAATAATTCTACTAATAAGGAAACCTCTAAAAAAGAAGAAAAAAATGATGCAGAAACTAAGGAAAATGAAGCCCCTACTGTTATTAAAAACAATAATTCAAAAAACTTAGATCATATAAAGAATTTAAATAAAATATCCTCATTAGAAATTGTTGATAGTGCTATAGAAAAAATAGACAAATTAAAAGGAAGAGACAATATTAAAACTTTAAAAATAGTGCACTGCAATGTAAAAGATTTACAGGTTATATCTACATTAAAAAATCTTGAAAATTTAGAAATTATAGATTGTAAATTAAATGATGTATCAATAGTTAAAAACTTAAAAAACTTAAAAAGATTAGATATCAGCAATAATGAAATAAATAATTTAAAGGGATTAGAAAATCTAACAAATTTAAAAGAGCTTTATATGTCAAGCAATAATATAACAGATCTAAAACCAATCTATAACTTACTTAAACTAAATAATTTAGATATTAGTGATAATAAAATTACTAGCATTAAAGAATTAAAAAATATGAAATCTATTAAAGAACTTAATATATGCAACAACAACATATCTGATTTAGGAGGAATAGAAAATATGAATAAAATTATAAGTCTTTGGGCTAGTAACAATAAAATAAATAATATTTCTATACTTTCAAATAAAAATGAACTAGTAAATTTAGCACTAGATAATAATAAAATATCAGACATAGCAATTATAAGTAATTTTAAAAAATTGAAATCTCTGAAACTAGATAAGAATAATATATCAAATTATAATTCATTAAAAGATATATATATAAATCTAGTTGAACCAGATTTTTCAATATAAAATAAAAAAGGGGGAAAAACAATGAAAAAAAATCTTTTACCCAAACTGGTTTTACCAGTTTTAGTTGCATCATCTACTATTATAGGGGCAAATAGTACAAAAGTTAGTGCTGCACCTATAAATGATGCAGAAATAAAATTAACTCAACCTGATGGACAAGTTATTCAATGTTACGCATCAGGAGATGAATTCTATAACTATTTACATGATTCAGATGGAAGAGCTATAGTTAAAGATGAAAAAACAGGTTATTATGTCTATGGAAAATATGTAAAAAGCAAAGTACAACCATCTAGAGAAAGAGTAACAAAGACTAATATTGAAAATTTAAAACAAATTGATTCTGATGCTAGAGTTAATATGAAAGATGTTAAAGCTCCCAAAGATGAAATACAAAAACAAAGAAAATTACTCAATGCAGACAATCCAATTCAAAGGACAAAAAATATTGGACAACTTAATAATATAGTTATTTTTATAAAATTTAGTGATCAGGATGAAATAAGAACAAATTTGTCCAGATATGATAATCAATTTAATTCAAAAAGTCAAGCATCTGTAAATAATTATTTTAAAGAAATATCCTATGACAAACTTGATATTAACACAACTTTTTACCCTAAACCTAATGGGAATACCATTTTAAGTTATACTGACAGTCATCCAAGAAGTTATTATACTAATGTTCCACAAAACGAAAGGGCAGCAAAAGAACAAACTTTACTAAAAAATGCTGTAGAATCTGTTAGAAATCAAATTCCAAGTAATTTAAATGTAGACTCAGATAATGATGGTAAAGTTGATAATGTATGCTTTATTATAAAAGGAGCAACAACTGAATGGTCATCACTTTTATGGCCACATAAATGGAATATGTTCTACCATGATGTAAGAATAAATGGTAAAAGAATAGATACTTATAATTTCCAATTAGAAGATTTTATAAATACTCAGGGTGTTGGAGTTTTAAGCCATGAAATGTTTCATACGCTAGGCGCACCAGATCTTTATCATTACAATAACGATGGTAAAGTTGCTGTAGGCCCATGGGATGTAATGGATCAAACTGCTCCTATTCCTCAATCAACAGGAGCTTACATGAAAATGTACTATGGGAAATGGGTTGATGGTATAAAAGAAATAAATAAACCAGGTAAATATTCAATAAGCAAAATAGGTAGCGAAGCTAATAATAGTTATATAATAAAATCACCAAATTCTAATCAAGAATATTTTGTAGTAGAATACAGAAAAAAAGAAGGACAATATGAGTCAAATTTACCTGGAGAAGGATTATTGGTTTATAGAATTAATACAGCTTATGCAGGTAGAGGTAATGCAAGTGGTGATGATGAAATATATCTATATAGACCAAATGGAGGTTTAAATGTCGTTGGAGATCTCACTAGAGCAGCATTAGGTTATAACAAAGTAAGCATAGATTCAAAAGAATTATTCTTATCAAATGGAAAAGATAGTGGAATAAGTTTAAGAAATATTAGTACATTAGGAAATACTGCTAATTTTGATGTTGTTATAAATGGGCAAACTGGTGATGGTGAAACTGGTGATGAAAAATTATCACTTAAGTATAATGTAAACTTTGACGATACTAAAACATTATCAAAAGCTGAAGATATAAGCGGTGAATGTGTATATGGAAAGAAAATTAATAATATAGAATTATATTTAAATGGATATAAATATATGGATGCTGAACGTGACAGATTGAATGATCCAGAAAATAAATATAAAGGTTATGACTTATCTAAAGCCGCTTTTAAGTTTTCAGTAGATTTTTCAAGATTGTCTGAAGGAAATTATCCATACGAAATAAAGATAACTACTGAAGATGGACAAAAAATTTCAATTAAACAAGGTTATTTAAAGGTAAAAAAACAAACTGGTGATACAGAAGATAAGGACATTAAGGAATGGAAACCTGGCACAAGCTATAAAGTTGGTGATATAGTAACTTATAATAATTATAAATATAAATGCATTCAAGCTCATAATGCTATAGTTACTTGGGAACCATCAAAAACACCAGCTCTTTGGGGAAGAATTTATTAAATATGAACTTGTAATTAATCACATCGCTCTAATATAAAAACAACAATTAATTGTTTTAAAGAATATAAATATAAACTTTATTTATCGCTATAATTTAAGACATATAAAAAGCAGTGCTAAATATATTATAATTTGGCACTGCTTTCTTTCTATATGTTTTTCTAATTATGTATTAGATATTATATAAATATAAGCATACACGCTTTGAGCTAATTATCTTATATACTTTATTAAAGATTCCTCATTTAAAAATATAGTTCAACAATGAAATAGAAAAAATAGAAAAAATAGTATAACTTATATTATATAAGTAACATGTAAAAATTTTATAATTTTATTGCTTTTATTGATGCGGACATAATATATTCTCCAACTTTTAAGTTATGTCCCCATTTTTCAGCATACTCCTTTGAGACTTTTTGAGTTTCAATCCTAATATCACTAAAACCAGCCTTTTCTAAATATATTTTTAATTCTTCAACTGAGGATGCTCCAGTGACTCATCCACAATAAAGCTTCTCATCCTGCTTCATTTCATTTGTTAATTCTCTAATAAGAACTATATCAGAAATAGCAATTCTACCGCCTTTTTTTAATACACGACAAGCTTCATTATATACTCTTTGTTTATTGGGAGATAAATTTATAACACAATTTGAAATAATTACATCTGCAGTATTATCTGCTACAGGAAGATTTTCAATTTCACCTAATCTAAAGTCTATATTTTTATATCTATACTTTTTAGCCATAGTTCTTGATTTGTTAATCATTTCATAAGTCATATCAACTCCGATAATGTATCCCTTAATTCCAACTTTTTTTGAAGCTAAAAAACAATCAAATCCTCCCCCACTGCCAAGGTCTATAACAGTTTCCTCTTTTTTTATATTAGCTATTAATTGAGGATTTCCACAGCCTAATCCCATATTAGCTTCCTCTGGAGCAGTTGATATTTCTTCATCAGAATATCCAATTTTACGGGATATATCTATGGAAGATTTTTTAAGATTAATGCTTCCATCATAACATTTACCCCTTTTTACATCTCCAATAGCTATCTTTTTATAACTATTGCGAACAATATTTCTAACATCTATTTTTTTAAAATTCCTCATATTTTTTACTCCTTAATTTAATTATCAAATAATAAATAAAAGTTGCAAAACCTTATGTTCATATTAATGTAATTTAATTAATCTCTAGCTTTATCAACTAAGTTTCTTATTTTATCTTCATTAGTATGTTTTTTAAAGAACCTATATTCTATCTGAATCCTATCTAAATTTGCTATACATATAAATGCTACTTTTATTTTCATTGTTAGTTTTCTATATAAACAGAGTTCTTAGTTTCAGAGGAAGCTTTTACTTCAACTAAAGCTTATTAACCAGAGTTTCTAGAAATTCTATTCCTTAGAATTTGTTATCCTTTAGGAGAAATCATCATCCAGGGAAGTAGCCCCAACTTTGAAGAAAATAGGAATATTGGAGCGAATAGTCATCGGATTAATTATTTTTACATTTGCATTCTTTTGATATCTCATTTTTATGATCTTTTAAATTTGCACAATTAAGTCCACTCTTTTTAAACTGAATTAAATTTTCTATATCCTGTTTACATGTGTCTATTTTATTTAGCTCATTTTCTAAAAGTTCTTTTATAAATGGAAACTTCCTCAAAGTTTCTTCATTCAATTTATAATACACCCATTGAGCTTTCTTTTCATAGCCCACAATCTTCAGCATACTTAGTTTTGTTAGATGTCTTGAGGCATTTGATTGTGTAATTCCTAATATATGTTCAATTTCACATACACAGAGTTCTCCATTTTTTAATATATTTAATATTCTAATTCTATTTTCATCTCCCAATCCTTTTAACATTTGCACTAAATCCATTTCATACCTCCTCATATTTTACCTATTAATGATTATATTCACTTATACTCATATAATATATTTAATACTTAAATTTGTCAATCTATAATCTCATATAAACAAATTTCTAAGCTTTAGAGGGAATCTTTATTCCCTCTAAAGCTTATTAACAGACTTCTAAGGCGTTTTTCTCCTTAGAAGTCATTATACTTTAGGAAAAATCCGTATCCTAGAAGTTTGCTATTTACTGCCACTTTGAACAAAATGGAAGTATTAAAGCGGATAGTCATGGGATAAACAAAAAGAGAGATTCTAATAGTAAATTTATATATTTAATATAAATTTATATTAAATTATACTTTTTATGTAAAGTTTTAAACAATAATTGCGATAATAAACAGAAAAAGTAAAATTTTAAAATAAAAAGGAGGTGAAAAAATGAATAAAAAGAAACTTTCTATAATAATAATTTGTTTAATTATTATTACATCTATATTTTTAATTTATAACCATAATAAAACTAAAAAAGATCACACTGATAACAATATAGAAAAAGTTCAATCCGGAAAAATATCCCCCAAAAATAATACAAAAGATAAAAAAACTTCTAATAAAGATTCCAATAAAAAAGATTCTTTAGAAAAGGAAGAAAATGAGGATTCTAAAATCAATGATAGTAAAACATCTACTGTTATCAAAAATAATAGTTCAAAAAATTTAGACCAAGTAAAAAATTTAGATAAGATATCCTCATTAGAAATTGTTGATAGTGGCATAGAAAGCATAGATAAGCTAAAAGGAAAAGATAATATTAAAACTTTAAAAATGGTGCACTGTAACATAAAAGATTTAGAGGTTGTATCTACATTAAAGAGCCTTGAAAATTTAGAAATTATAGACTGTAATTTGCCTGACGTATCAATAGTTAAAAATTTAAAAAACTTAAAAAGATTAGATATTAGCAATAATAAAGTAAGTAATTTAAAAGGATTAGAAAATCTAACAAATTTAAGAGAGCTTTATATGTCAAATAATAATATAACAGATATAAAACCAATGCATAGCTTGGTTAAACTTACCAATTTAGATATTAGTGATAATAAGCTTACTAACATTAAAGAATTAAAAAATATAAAATCTATTAAAGAACTTAATATCTGTAATAACAGCATATCTAATTTAGAAGGAATAGAAACCATGAACAAATTGACAGGTCTTTGGGCTAGTAACAATAAAATAAATAATGTTTCTATACTTTCAAATAAAAATGAAATAGTAAATTTAGCGCTAAATGATAACAAAATATCAGATATATCAACTATAAGTAATTTTAAAAAGTTGAAATCTCTTAAACTAGATAAGAATAATATATCTAGTTATAAACCGTTAAAAGATATATACAAAAATTTAGTTGAACCAGATTTTTCAATATAAAATAAAAACTATTTTTATTTAAAGTCATTAAAATTGCTTGTAAAAATTGTTTTATAAATAATTTTAATTATATAAGGGGGAAAAACAATGAAAAAAAATCTTTTATACAAGCTGGTCCTACCAATTTTGGTTGCATCATCTACTATTATAGGAGCAAATCACACAAATGTTAGTGCTGCACCTATAAAGGATGGAGAAGTAAAATTAACTCAACCTGATGGACAAGTTATTCAATGTTATGCATCAGGAGATGAATTTTACAACTATTTACATGATTCGAAAGGAAGAGCTATAGTTAAGGATGAAAAAACAGGTTATTACGTTTATGGTAAATATGTAAAAAACAAGGTGCAACCATCCAGAGAAAGAGTAACAAAAACAAATATTAAAACTTTAAAACAAATTGATACTGATAGCAGAGTTAACATGAAAGATATTAAAGCTCCAAAGGATGAAATTGAAAAACAAAGAGAATTTCTCAATGCAGATAACCCAGTCCAAAGGACAAAAAATATTGGACAACTTAATAATATAGTTATTTTTATAAAATTCAGTGATCAAAATGAAATAACTAGCGGTTTTTCTACTTATGACAGACAATTTAATGGAAAAAATCAGGTATCTTTAAATAACTACTACAAAGAAGTATCCTACAATAAATTAAATATTGATACAACTTTTTACCCAAAACCTAATGGGAATCAAGTTTTAAGCTATACAGATACTCATCCAAGAAGTTATTATACTAATGTTCCACAAAACCAAAGAGCCGCTAGGGAACAAACTTTACTAAAAAATGCTGTAGACTCCATAAAACATCAAATTCCACAGAATTTGAATGTAGATTCAGATAATGATGGTAAAGTCGATAATGTATGCTTTATTGTAAAAGGCGCAACTACTGGTTGGTCTTCACTTTTATGGCCTCATAAATGGAATATGTTTTATCAAGATGTAAGAATAAACGATAAGAAAATAGATACTTATAATTTCCAATTAGAAGATTTTATGGGCAACAACGGAGTTGGAGTTTTAAGTCATGAAATGTTCCATACTCTAGGTGCACCAGATCTTTATCATTATAATTCTGATGGAAAAGTGGCGGTGGGACCTTGGGATGTAATGGATCAAAACTTTACTGTACCTCAATATATGGGATCATACATGAAAATGTACTATGGTAAATGGATTAACAATATGACGCAAATAAATAAACCTGGAAAATATTCAATTAATAAAATAGGTAATGAATCAAACAACAGTTATATAATAAAATCTCCAAATTCAAATAGCGAATTTTTTGTAGTAGAATATAGAAAAAGAGAAGGGCTATATGAAACAAATTTACCTGGAGAAGGCTTATTAGTTTATAGAATTAATACAACTTATCAAGGAAGAGGTAATTCAAGCGGTAATGATGAAGTATACGTGTATAGACCAAATGGAAGTTTATATAATGTTGGAAACATAAGAGCTGCAGCTTTAAATAGTTCTAAGCCAAGCATAAGTTCACAAGAATTATTCCTATCTAATGGTAGAGATAGTGGTATAAGTTTAAAAAACATTAGTATATCAAATAATACTGCTAATTTTGATGTAGTTATAAATGGACAAACTGGTGGTGGCACTACAGGTGATGGTGATGGCAATGAAACTGAAGATAAAGTTTTACCTTTTAAATATAAAATAAATTTTGATGATACCAAAGAAATGACAAATTCTCAATATTTAACTGGTGAATGCTTATATGGTAAAAAAATTACTAATGTGGAGTTATACGTAAATGGAGCTAAATTTATGGATGCTGAACGTAGTAGATTAAATGATCCTGGAAATGAACATAAGGGATATGATCTATCTCAAGGTAATTTTAAATTTTTCTTAGATTTTCCTAGGTGGGCTGAAGGTAGCTACCCATACCAAGTAAAAGTAAAAGCTGAAGATGGAAAACAATTCATAATTTCACAGGGATATTTTAAAGTGAAAAAACAAACTACAGGTGATAAAGAAATTAGAGAATGGACACCTTATACAAGCTATAAAATCGGTGATATAGTAATGTATAACAATTATAAATATAAATGCATTCAAGCACACAGATCTATATATAGTTGGGAACCTATATATACTCACTCTCTTTGGACAAGAATCCGTTAAATATATTTTATAAACTTATACTAAAAGTTAGGCTTAGAATTAAGCCTAACTTTTTATCTCTATATTTTTTTAATCTGCATATCATATTTTTTTAATAGAACTTTAAACAGAACTCCTTTTTCACTATTTAAAATAAAATATTTACTCTTATGGAAATCTAAAATCATTTTTACTATATAGAGCCCTAAACCACTACCTCCACTTTTCCTATTACGAGATTTCTCAATTCTATAAAAAGGTTTAAATATTTCTTTAATCTCATTTTCATCTATATGAATCCCTGTATTTTCTACTTTTAATACAATTTCATCTCTTTCTTCATATAAATTTAAATAAACTTTTTCATTTTCTGGAGAATGATTAATAGCATTAGTTATTATATTGTTTATTACTTTTTTTAATAATTTGTTATCTCCAGAAACAAATAAATCTGATTTTATATTTTTATTTATAATTATATTCTTTTTTTGAGCTATAAAGGATATACTATAGATACATTCTTCAATCATTTTACTTAATGAAACCTTCTCTTTTTTAGGTTTAAAACCTTGGGATTCTAATTTTGATATTTCTAGAGTTTCTTTAACCATATATTCCATATCATTTAAAACTTCAAGATTTCTTTTTAAATATTTATCTCTATCTTTATAAATACCTATATTAGATAACATACCTTCTATTTGGCCTTTTAAAATAGTTATAGGTGTTTTTAATTCATGGGATATGGTGGCTATAAATTCTCTTCTTTTTTTCTCTATTTCTCTTTCTTTTAAAATATCATCCATCAATTGTTCATTAGCCTTTTGTAATTCTTCCATAGATATTCTTAAATTATAGGATAAGTCATTTAAACTTTGAGAAAGTTCTCCTATTTCATCCTCCCCTTTTACTTCACATTTTCTAGTAAAATCTAATTTAGCCATTTCTTTAGCTACTTTGTTTATACTTATTAAAGGTTTAGATATGAATTTAGAATAAATTAATCCTCCTATTACAGAAATTAATATTACAACTAATCCTATATAGGGTATGAGTAAAACTAAAACTTTAGATGCCTCTGATATTGGCTGAAGTGGAGCACTTAAATACAAATTATAGTTTTCATTACTATTATAGAATTTTATTTTTCTGTGACTTCTATATGTAGACATAGTATTAGATTTTTCCTTATTTCTAAAATGGGGTAAATCTTCTTGCTTAGGTATAGCTATAGGTCCTTTTTGTGGCACATTAGTAAAATAAATGGCTCTTCCATATTCATCTGTTACTAATATAGTAGCATTATTATTAGAAGAAATTTTTTCTAAGTAGTCTTCAATATTATCTATATCTAATTTAGGTGAATTAGACACCACAGAATCTAATTGGTTTTCTATAGTCATTTTTTTATATTTGTAATAATAATTAGGAAGTAACATATAAATTATGGAATAAGTACATATAGAACTTACTACTAGTAACAATGTGGTTACTAAAAACAGCTTATATACTATACTTTTTTTTAATTTATTTTTCAATTTTATACCCCACTCCTCTTATAGTTTTTATATAATCTACATTTAGCTTTTGCCTTAAATTTTTGATATGAGTATCAATAACACGGCTATCTCCAAAATAATCATATCCCCATATTTTATTTAACAAAGTTTCTCTAGAAAAAACCCTTCCTACATTCGATATTAATATTTCTAATATTTGAAATTCCTTATAAGTTAATTCTACTTCCTTATTATTAACTAAAGTTTTATAGTAAGAAGGATCTATTGTTATTTCTTCAAAACTTAAAATTGATTCCTTTTCCTCTAAATTAGTAGCTCTTCTGAGCACTGCTTCTACTCTTTTTATTAATAAATTAATAGAAAATGGTTTAGTTATATAATCATCTATCTTAAGTTCAAATCCCTTCATTTCATCCTCTTCTTCACCTAAAGCAGTAAGCATTATTATGGGCATATTAGATTCTTTTCTGATAATTTCACATACTACAAATCCATCTATTTTAGGCATCATTATATCTAAAATTATTAAATCAAAATTACCATGTCTAAACATTTCTACAGCCATTAATCCATCTGTAGCCCTTTCTACTAAATATCCACTTTCCTTTAAAACTTCACTTATAATAGTCTGTATATCAAAATCATCTTCTACCACAAGAATTTTCTTCGGCATTATAATTCATCTCCTGTTTAAACACATAAATTATTATGTATAATTACTTTATAATGTTAATGTTTACTTTATTTATTATTTTTAAAAATATTCATATCAATATATTGCATTTTATATATTGGTCTAAGCACAATATGTTGTATGCATATTAAGAATTTTTTTAATTATGTAATTTACTCATTTATAACCCGCTCATAGCTAAAGTTATAAGGATATAAAGTAATTACTACCTAAGCTATTATGAATATACAACAATTGCTAAAACAATATCATCTGCCACCAAATACTGACTTGGTTTCCTTTAACTTTTGCTAGTTAAAATTTCCATTAAAGCTATTATCACCTATCATTTGCAATTTGAATCATTATATTCTTTAAGTCTCTTTTATATAAAGGGCAAAATTTTTATATCTATATTTAACATACCAAACTATATGATATACTATAGAATAATCTTCTAAAAATATTTAAATCTTTAATTAAAAATAAATTCCTTTATATTTTATACTAATAAATACTTAAAATATATGAACATATTTTTAATAATTATTACCTATCATTAATTTCAAATAAAAAATAGAGCTATCTCAAAACAAAAATAGCTTTAATTTTAATATAGTGAATATATTATTTATATTTACGGTTTTAAAATTAAAGCTATTTTGAGATGCCCTTTTTTATTATCTTATCTACCTAAGTTTTGGTTGTACAAAGTTTAAGTAACTAAAATAATTGAATAATTCATTTTAAAATATAATTACATGAATATATTATATTGATATATTTGTTTAAACACAATGTGTTGTGTGTCTATTGGCAATCTTTTAATTATGTCATTTGATCAGCTAAAAGTTTTAATATTCTAAGTTTATATTCTTATTCTTTTTAGCAAATCTTTCCTTTATCTCATCTTTTCTACGTTTAATATCTGTAGTATTTATAGTAGCTATTACTCCTTCTACCACACTTTGAAATTTTTCAAAAGGAATTCCTACTGCCATTTCTTCATCCTTCCATTTTCCTAAAAATCTAGTGCTTGGACAAAGAACTGTGGTATTTAATCTGCCTTTTATATAAGGTTCTACAGTAGCTTCTGCACAAATTGCTTGCATTGAAGCACCTGTAATTTCTAATCTACCACCTTCATGATATAAATATCCTTGTTGAATTCTCATAACTTGATAAGGATTTACTGCCAAAATCACCACATCTGGTATGGTTTCAAATTCTTCTAAAGGTGCTACTGCCACTCCATAAGTAGTGGCACCTGTTCTGTATAATCCAGGCACACCTTCTCTTACTCTTCTTGCTGCAGCTGGAGTTTTATATAAATTATATGAAAAATATTCCGTACCTGACTCTATTCTTTCTGTTGATGGTTCAAGGTTTAAAGCAGTAGTACCTCCATCACAATTTAAATGTTCAAGCCTTACCTTAAATTTCTTACCTCTAGTAGCTTTTTCTACTACACAGCAATAAGCCAATGGTGCATTAGGTTCTTTCCATTCTAAATTGCTATACTCTTCTTTATCAAAATATAATTTTATTCCTACAGGTTTTCTACTTAAATTTAATGCACAATTAATATCTTCGCATAATTCTTTAATAATACTATTATCATATGGATCCTGTGGAAATCCATATGTAATTTTCTCATGTTTAAATGGCATATTTACCCCTCCAATTTTTTATTATTGTACATACTTAACAGCAAAAGCAACAAGATTATTTAAATAAAGCAAAACTATAACAGAAATGATATATATAATATACAAGACTGTCATAATTATTTCATTTATAGGCATATAAAGCTGCCTATAATATGTTCTAGTTTTATACTTATCAAAAGCACGAGTTTCCATGGCCATAGATATTCTTATACCCTTTCTAACAGCGTTAGCCATCATAGGAAGTATATACATTTTTGAATTCCATACTTTAATAAATGGATTTTTACTTTCTACAATTCCTCTTACTTTGTGTGCATATTTTATAGTTTGAAGCTCATCTTTAAAGGTAGGAAGAAATCTATAAGCAGTTAAGAAAGCATATCCTATTTTAGGAGACATCTTAAAATATTTTATCAAAGATATAACAAACTCTGTAGGATCTGTTGTTTTTACAAATATAGAAGTATAAATACTTATTAATATTATTCTAAATCCTAATCCTAATACAGCGATAATCTTAAGAGGTTCTCCACTAATATATCTGAAAGCTAAAATAACACACATAAAAGTTAATGACATTAATATAAATCCTTTAACAGAGTCTAGTATTTCTAATACACTTAAACTACTAAAAATAGACCCAATTATAACACCGCTTATAATCAATATACTTGAAGAATAAGGTTTAAAATCTAAAGATCCTATGATCGTTATTATTATAAGAATAAGTAATTTTAAAAATGGATTCATCTTATCTATAAAATAATTTTTTCTCGTCATATTTTCTTCCTCTTTTTAAACAAAAATATTTTCTTTCATATTTTTAGGTGATCCTTCATATTTTACTTCTCCATTTTCTAATTGTATTACCCTATCACAACAATTTAAAACCATATCCATATCATGAGTTATCATAAGAATAGATGTGCCTTGACTATTTATTTTATACAATAAATTTATTAATTCCTTAAGATTTACTCTATCTTGTCCATATGTTGGTTCATCCAAAATTAAGATAGATTGTCCATTTATCATCATACTAGCTGTACTTAGCCTTCTTTTTTGCCCTTGACTTAAAGAAAATGGATTAGATAGTCTGTGATCATCTAAATCAAACATGGACAAATATAAGTCTACCCTGTTTTTTATTGTTTCTGAATTTTGCTTTCTTATTTCTAGACTTAATGCCATTTCTTTTTCAACGGTGATTTTAATAAATTGATGCTCAGGATTTTGAAACACAAGTCCCATATGTTCTCCCAATTCTCGTGGATTTATATTTTTTATGTTTATATCATTTACTAATATATCTCCCTTTTCTACTTTTAATAATCCCATTAATATTTTTGATAAAGTAGATTTTCCAGCCCCATTAGGTCCAATAATTGCTGCTATTTCTCCTTTATGTAGTGAAAAGTTTACATTCTTTAGCACTTTAATATTTTTATTATAAGAAAAATATATTCCTTTAACCTCTAATACTTTTTCTTTATTTGATTGTTTTTTATTAACAGTGGGAAGAGTGGATTCACTTTTATATGATTGTATAAAGGACTCCTTATCTATATTCTTAGCCTGGTCTTTTTCAAACCAAATCACATCATCTATTATTTTACTAAATTCATCTATTTTATGTTCAACAATTAATATGGTTTTTCCAAAGCTATCCCTAAGGTCTTTTATAAGGTTGATTATTTCAATAGTAGATTTAGGATCTAAATTTGCAGTAGGTTCGTCCATTAAGATTACTTCAGGATCCAATGCTAATATAGAAGCTAAAGCAATCTTTTGTTTTTCTCCCCCTGAAAGCTGATTTAGTTGTCTCTTTTTAAGGTGATTTATTCCTATTCGTTCTAAAACTTCATCAATAATATTATCCATATGAGATGGATCTATTTTTATATTTTCAAGTCCAAAAGCTATTTCATCTTCAACTGTAAAAGTACATAATTGACTATCTGGATCTTGAAACATATAGCCAATTTCACCTGAAACAGTCTTTACACCTTTATTTTCTATATTTTCCCCTTTATAAATAATTTCACCTCTAATATTTCCTTCTATAATATCAGGTATAACCCCAGTAATACACATAAGTAATGAGCTTTTACCGCATCCACTTTTGCCAGTAAGAAGTGTGACTTTATTCCTTTTTACTTTAATATTTATATTTTGAAAAACCTTATAATTATTCTGAAAAGAAAGACTTAGATTTTTTATTTCAAGCAATATTAAAATTCACTTCCTTTACTAATCTTAAAATCATTAAGTACCCCTGTAGATTTTAAAGCTTTTCCTAATGCTATTGAAAGGCCTGCTCCAAATATAATTGAACTGATTACTCTAATAATAAGCATTATTGGTATAAGTTTAGGGTAAAGTTGAAATCCAAAAATAAAGTAATCTCTCATTGTTACAAGAATCATTGCTAATATTGAGGCAATAGACATTTGAAAATAAGAAAATTTTGAATATTTTCTGGTTGCTACAGCTATTTCCACACCAGCACCTTGAAGTAAAGATGCAACAATTATATGTATTCCATAAGGACTCCCCATCAATAAATTTACTAGTCCTGTAAAAAGTGACCCAACAATTCCTGCACCAGGTTTTCTAACTATATACATTGATAATAAAGCTGATATTAAATATACTCCATATATAATATCTCCTCCTAAGGGACCTGCTATAGTAGTAAGAGGCTGATAAATACTATCTAATCCCATAAAAACAACTCCCATAAGAGAACTTAGCATAGCCATTACTACAATTTCCTTTAATTTTAAAGTTTGTTTCATATTATATATCCTCCAATCATTAATTTGTATAAGCTTTATTATAACATTAGTAAAGATTGAATATATTGTCTAATAAGAAAGAATTATGGTTTAATGTGCAATTATCAAAAAAATTAATAATTATTGACTTTTAATAAAATTTCTAAAGTAACATAAATGTATCCTTACTTAAGATCATACCCCTAGCATCATTTTTATAAATTTAATATGATCATATTAAATTATACAGCTTGTATATTCTAATATAGTTCTTAATTAAATTGTATTTAAAAGTACCACATAAAAATTCAATTATGTTTGTTGCATAGTTATTTTAACTTAAGGGAATAATTATTCTGTATACTATATATTTTCTTATAAAGGGATGAGGTGCTTATGAAAAATAAAAATTTAAATGAGCTACAAAACAAAATTAATAGTATTAAACATTTAATCGGTGAAAAAAATAATTTAATAATAAAAGATTTTATAATATCCTCAAATTCTGATATAGAAGCTGCGTTATTATACATAGATGGATTAGTTAATAATGAAACTATAGACAGAGATATTCTTAAACCTTTAATGTTCCATGTAAAAGATGATTTAAGTAATATAAATAATTTGGAGGAAATTCTTTGTAAAAAATACATATACCTTAGCAATACCTTTTTAGAAGAAGATATTAATCAAGCTATTTTTCATATAAAAAGAGGAAAATCTATATTAATCTTACAGGGCGGTACAAAGTTTATAATTCTTGATACTGCTGGTGGAGATTATAGAGATATATCTGATCCAATAAATGAAACTTCTGTAAGAGCATCTAGAGAAGCTTTTGTAGAAAAATTAGAAACTAATGTAAGTATATTAAGAAGAAAAATAAGAGATAACAACTTAGTAGAAGAAAACTTAGTCATTGGAAGAAGAAATCAAACAGATGTAGTGTTAATGTACATTGATAATATAGCAGATAAAAATATAGTTGATGATATAAGATCAAGATTAAATTTAGTAGATGTGGATGGGTTTACAGGTACTGGTATGTTAGAACAACTTATAGAATACAACCCATATAGCATATTTCCACAGGGCTTTTTTACAGAAAGACCAGATATAGTAGAAGCAAACTTACTTGAAGGCAGAATTGCTATTATCGTTGATGGAACACCCTTTGTAGTAACAGTTCCAGCAATATTTTTTGAATTTTTTCAAGCAATTGAAGATTATACTCAAAGAACTCTTATATCTACATTCACTAGAATATTAAGATATATTGCAGTTTTTATAGTTACAACATTACCTGCTATTTATATAACATTGATAAAATTTAATTCTGAACTAATTCCTTTTAAATTTTTAGGAGCTATTATTGAATCACGAAGAGGTATAGCCCTAACTCCCTTTATGTCCGTATTATCTATGAACATAATTATAGACTTTTTAAGAGAAGGTGGTTTAAGACTTCCTTTCAAGATAGGTCAAACTCTGAGTGTAGTTGGCGGTATTATAATAGGTGATGCAGCATTGCAAGCAAAAATAGTTAGCTCTACAACTTTACTTGTAGTAGGTATTTCTACGGTATCTACTTTTCTAATACCTAACTATGAAATGGCTATTTCTATAAGGCTAATAGGATATCCAATGCTGTTTTTAGGTAATTTTTTAGGCATGTTTGGTATTACAATAGGATGGTTTTTTTTAATATCCTATTTATGTACTTTAGAAAGCTATGGCGTACCTTATTTTAAAATATATAGAAATGATTTAAAAGATATATTAGTAAGAAGTCCCCTTGATAAAATGAATAAGCGGCCAGAAATTATCCCTAACTCAAATCCAACTAGACAAAGTAATTTTAGAGGGTTATTTAGGAGGGGAAATAATGACAAATAAAAACCCAAATATTTTAACAGAACATCAACTAACCCTTATAATTATAGGTTGTATGGTTGGCATAGGAATATTAGGGTTACCAAATTCCGCAATAAGAATAGCGAAACAAGATGGATGGATATCCGTAATGCTAGGCGCAATTTACCCTTTATTCATTGGATTTATAACTATATATATAAGAAAAAAACATCCTAAAGAAGATATTTTGGATTTAAGTAAAAAAATATATGGTGATATATTGGGAAATATATTAAATTTAATATTTTTATTATTTTTTTTTATAATAGCCACTGATCTAGCTTCCGCAATAAAAAATATATTAAGAACTTATATGGTTAATTTCTTAAGTCCTTGGAACATATTGACTTTACTTTTTTTATTTGTAGCTTATACAGCCTATGGAGGAGTTGCAGTAATAGGAAGAATAAATGAAAT
Source organism: Clostridium sporogenes (assembly GCA_019933195.1). NCBI lineage: Bacteria > Bacillati > Bacillota > Clostridia > Eubacteriales > Clostridiaceae > Clostridium > Clostridium sporogenes. The sequence continues at coordinate 261,451 of CP082942.1, read as the reverse complement.
ATTATTTTATAGTAGTTTCATAGTTTTTATTATTCCTTTTTTTTCTTTAAAAAGTGCAGATATAACAAACTTGCAACCAATACTTGGAGCTGGAATAAAAAATATTTTAAAAGGCGTTAAAGAAACTACAATTTCCTATTCAGGATTGGAAATATTATTGATATTTTATGCTTTTATGGATCCCAATATAAAAATTAAAAAACCTATCTTAAAGGGTATAACATTTACAACAGTAATATATACTTTATATACATTATCATCCATACTATATCTTGGAATTAATGCCTCACAAAAGTTTTTGTCCCCTGTTATAACATTAACTGCAAGTATAATAATTCCTATAATAAATTCTTTTAAGTATGTTTTTTTAGCCTTATGGACTATGACTATGTTTAAATGTATCTCTATATATTATTATATTTTTACTTACGGATTAAATAAAACATTTAAAAAAGTTAGCAGAGAAAATTGGATAGTAATATCCTATCCCTTAATGATTATAATATCTTATTTATATGGAAGTGAAACTATCAGGGAAAGCATAATAGGAAAAATATTTAATTATTATATACCTTTTAATATAGTATTTATTGTTACTACAACCATATTAATAGCTTTAGGAAAAGGTGATAAAAATTGAAAAATAAAATGAAAAAAACAATAAGAATTGCTTTTATTTTAATAATAGTTGTTAATTTAGTAGGTGAAAGAGGAACTTTGGTAGAAGAATTAAATCTTCCTAATAGTATAGGTTATGATATAGTTGAAAAAAAAGACAATAATGTATTTTATAATGTTCCAATTAGAACTTATTTTTTAGAAAGCAAATCTCCTAATGAAAGTAAAATAACAACTGGGAAAGCTACTACCTTAGGTGAAACTAGAAACAGAAGACAGTTAGAAGCCAGTAAAGAATTCATATTAGGACTAGAAAAGTCTTTAGTTATCAGTGAAAATTATGCTAGATTTGGAGTAACTACTATAATAGATATTCTATTAAATAATCCTTTAGTAAATGATAACGCTAAAATAGTAGTATGTAATGGCACAGCAAATGATATTTTAGAGTATGAAGTAGAAAAATATAGTGGTAGAGAAGAATATATTGGTACATTAGTAGAACATCTATATAAATTTAATTTTTTCTCACATAAATATACTTTGATGGATTTTATTATCACATCTACTTCTGAAGGAAAAAATTCAGTTTTACCTTATATAGATATTATTGATAATGAATTAAAAATAACAGGATTAGCTATTTTTAATAAGGATAAAATGATTAGTAAATTAGACATGGAGGATGTAAAAACATTAAATTTATTAAGAGAAAATAATGGGAAAGGTATTTTAACTATTGAAAAAAATTCTAAAGAATATATAAATTACTATCCTAAATCTAAAAGTAAAGCTAAATGCTATAAAGAAGGAAATAAATTAAAATTTGTAATAGATATTAAATTAAATGGTCCTATTGTATCTAATGAATTATATAAAAATTTAAATAGTGATCCTAAAGTTCTTAAAAAATTCGAAAAAGATATGGGAAAATCTGTTGAAAAGAAATGTAATCTTTTTATAAATAAAATGAAATCAGACCTTAATGTAGACATATTAAATTTAGGATCTGTAGCTGCAGCTAAGTACGGAAGAGAAACTGGAACGGATTGGAATAAGGAAGTATTAAACTCTGATATTAAAGTTAATGTAAAAGTAAAAGTAGATAGTCAAGGTAGAGGAGATTATTAATTAAAAAAGTTGTAGGCTTCAGTAGATTTAGGAGGATATCTTATGGAGAATAATTTATATAATAAATTTACAAATATGCAATTTACTCTAATTTTAATAGGCTCTATGATGGGTGTAGGTATCTTAAGTTTACCAAATGACGTTATAAAAATTGCTAGACAAGATGGTTGGATATCTGTTTTATTGGGAGCTATTTATCCCATATATATAATATATATAGCCAATTACTTAAGCAAACATTATCCTAAAGAAAATTTCCTTATTTTAAGTAAAAAGTTTTTAGGTAATGTGCTAGGAAATATTTTAAATTTAATTTTTATTTCATATTTTGTACTTATATCTTCAAAAGTAGCCACAGATATAACTAATGTACTACATATTTATATGGTAAACTTTTTAAATAGGTGGACTATATTAATTGTTATGTATGTTGTTATAGGCTATACCATATATGGAGGTATTAAAACTATAGGAATATTAAATGAGATTATATTTTTTTCTACAATTATTATATTCTTCATACCATTGGTAGCAATAAAAAATGCAGATATTTCAAATATACTACCAGTGTTTAATGGTGGAGTATTAAATATAATAAAGGGAGTAAAAGAAACTGTTTTTTCCTATTCCCAGATAGAAATGATTTTATTAATATATCCTTTATTAAATGATAATACAAAAGTTAAAAAATGCGGGTTAATAAGTATTATTTTTATAGCAACAGTTTATACTTTATTTACTATTACAGATATACTTTATTTAGGCATAGATACTAGTCTACGATTTATATGGCCTATAGTTACTATTACTGAAAGCCTAAGGCTTCCAGTAATAAATTCTTTTAGATACATATTTATGTCCCTATGGAGCTTAACTATGTTTAAAACTATATGTAATGGTTATTTTATTGCTGTTCATGAATTAAGTGGATTGAGCAAAAAAATAAATGAAAAAATAATTATATTATTAACCATTCCTTTAATGGTTTTAATATCAATTCTTTATGGCAATATAGTTAATTCGACAAAAATTTTCAGCAAAATAATGCCTATATATGTACTTTTTAATATAATTTTTACTTCTGTAATCACCCTATTTGCTTGGCAAAAAAAAAGAAATACAAATTCACTTCAGAATTTGTAATATCATATAATAGAAATTCCAATGAAAATCATTGTAAAACACTGATATTTTTCACTAATATCAAGCAAATATGTACACATTATTTTCAATTTAATTAGATTGTATTTATTTTTCATATACATCAATGCCTAGTCTATAGTTATTTTATATATTAAAATATTTTATTGCTCTTATATAAAAATACGCATAGAATAAATGTGAGTATAAATTTTTTGGAGGATTTATTTATGGATTGTATAAATTTCAACAAATTTAAATCTACAAAAGAAAACTCACAAAGGAAAAAATATGAAAATGATTCTAAAAAGCTTTTTTCTAATGGATACTATTGTTCAGATTCAAAAGAAAAACTCAAATTTTATAATATAGCACTAAAACTTAATCCCAGTTTTGTAGATGCTTATTTTAATAGAGCTGATTTGTATAAAGAATCAAAAGAATACTATAAGGCTATAAGAGATTATGATAGAGTTTTAGAATTAGATCCTAAGGATAAAGATTGCTACAATAATAGAGCTATTGTATATTATTTAATAAAAAAATATGATAAAGCAATAGAGGATTTAAACACATTACTTTCTATAGATAAACATTATAAAAACATATATTTTAACAGGGGCATGGTTTTTCTAAAAATAGAAGACTATAAAAGAGCAGCTATTGAATTTACAAAAGCTATACATGAAGACTTAAGTGATAGTGAAGCTTATGAAAATAGAGCATTTGCTTATTATAATTTAAAAAAATATTATCCTTCTATAAAAGACTATACATCTGCTCTTAAACTTAAACCTGAAGATAAAAATATTTACTTAAATAGAGGAACTATATATTATAAAATAAAAAAATATGAAAATGCCATATCTGATTATACAAAAGCTTTAAATTATAAAGAAGAAGAACCCTCTTTTTATCATAAAGTTTATACTAATTATGTTAATAAACTTGATAACAAAATTGTACCCTTTATTAATTTAAAATAATATATAAAAAGAATTTAAAATCAAACTATTTTCTAAAAAATAATCCATATATTATTATGTCTATTTATGAAAACTCATTATATATTTAAATAAATTTCTATAAAGCACTAAAACAAAAAAATATTAGTTTAAGTGTTTAATAGAAATTTATTTAAATAAAATATCAATTTAATTTTAATTATTCTACAAAAACATTATAATATGAAGAATTAAAATTAATATGCAAGTTTTAACTTTTCATCTATATTTAATAACTTATTTTTATCCTCTGCTGAGAATACAATTGTATCATTTGCTTTAATTACAGTTGATCCATTTGGAGTAATAATTTTTTCTCCTCTTCTTATCATAATTATTAAAACATCTCTTGGAATGTTCATATCCTCTATAGCTTTACCTACCATTTTACTATTTTTATCAATATTAACTTCTAATAATTCTGTTGCAAACTCTTCATAATCATTAAAAGTTTTAAGTACAGTTTCTTCTTCCGCTACTAAATCAAGTTTCTTAGCTATAGGAATAAAAAATGTTCCTTGAACCAAAACAGATACCAAAGCCACAAAGAATACTATATTAAATATTTCATCTGCTACTGAAAGTCCAGCTATTAATGGATAGGTAGCAAAAACAATAGATGCTACACCACGGAATCCAACCCAAGATACAAGTAACTTATCTTTTGTAGGTTTCTTAAACAGTGTCAATACAAAAAATACTGCTATTGGACGTGCTATAAATATAATAAACGCTGCAGTTGCAGTTCCACTTAATGCTACACTTAATAATTGAGATGGGAAAACTAATAATCCTAAAGTAAAGAATAGTAGAATTTGCATAAGCCAAGATATACCGTTAAAATAACGAACTAGGCTTACCTTTTGTACAAGCTTACTATTTCCCATAACTAAACCTGTAATGTAAACTGCTAAAAATCCATTTCCCATAATAGCATTAGCTATGGAATAAGATAATAAAGCAACACTAATAGCCAATACAGAATAAAGTCCTTCAATATCAAGATTTATATTGTTAATCAACCACAAGGATACTTTTCCTACTAAAAAACCAACAAAAACTCCTATCAATACTTGTGTTGTAAGAAGTATTACTATATTCTGCTTATTACCTGTTATAAGACCTAAAAAAATAGTTGTTAACATATATGCCATTGGATCATTTGAACCACTTTCCATTTCTAGCATAGGAGCTAAACTGTTTTTCAGATTTAAATTTTTAGAACGCAAAATAGAAAATACGGAAGCCGCATCTGTAGATGAAATAATTGAACCAAGCAACATTCCTTCAATAAAAGTCATACCAAGAAAATAATGAGCAAAAATACCTACAAGCAGAGCTGTTAGAGCTACTCCAATAGTAGCAAGAACTGTAGATGCAAAAGCCACAGGTTTTGCTGTTTTCCAGTTTGTTTCAAATCCTCCAGAAAACATTATAAACAAAAGGCCAAAATTACATAACTTACTAGCTAACTGAGAATTATCAAAATAAATTCCTCCAAGACCTTCTGATCCCATGATCATACCCATTGCAAGAAATATAACAAGGGTTGGAACACCGTACTTATATAAAACTTTGCTTGAAATTACACATAGAAACAAAATCACACCAGAAATTAATAAAATATCCATAGGATACCTCCAAACTTTATGCTTATTCCTTCAAATGCAATTTACAAAAAAATATAAATCAATATATTATTTGAAATAAATATTTATATTATAATATCTATGTATTTAATTATAACATATAAATTTTAAGAATTTTCTAACATTTTTGTTAAAATATTTTAAATGATCTAAAAAGATGTGTTTTATATTGAAAAAATAATAAATAAAATCTTTCACATAAAAACTTAATATAAAAATTATTTAAAATAACATTTTTAATAAAATGAACAAATTGCATAATTCATTTTTTAATATAATTATATGAATATATTGCATTAATCTATTTTTTAAACACAATATGTTATATGTAGATTAAATCTTTTAATTATATAATTTACTCAAATATTTAATTTTATGTAAAGCTTAAAGTTTATTACTTATACAGAAATATGTTTAAAAGATTGGTTGAATTTTATTTAGAACTTAAAATATCCTATTTAAGGCTTTGCTATTAATATTATATTTTATAGCAAAATATTTTAATAAGGCTATTTATCTTTTTATAAAACTATAGAAGTTTTACAGTTGCTAGATTTTAAACAATTTATATAAACAAATTCTAAGCCTTAGTTGGAGTTTTCACTCTCACTAAAGCTTAGAGTGTTGTTATCCATAGACCTATCCCGCTCTTTACTCCTACTTTTAAAAAAATGGAAATATTAAGAACGGATAGTCTTGGAATGAAAGTCTAAACAATCATAATATATTATTTTGACTTTTATATACTATTCATATTATAAAATTTTGAATTAAAATCTTTGGGTATTAATTTTATAACAAATATTTTTATTTCATTATTTTACAAATATTATTTGTAAACTCTACTGGATCATTTATTGTTAAACCTTCTATAAGTAAGGCTTGGTTATATAATAAATCTGTATATAACTTAAGTTTATCTTTATCAGCTTCGTAAGAATCTTTTAGTGCCTTAAATACATCATGATTTATATTTATTTCTAAAACTTTATCTGCTTTTATATTTTGATTATTAGGCATAGCATTTAATACTTTTTCCATTTCGATTGAAAGCTCACCTTCATTTGCTAAGCATACTGGATGATTTTTTAGTCTTTTTGAGGCTTTAACATCTTTAACCTTTCCTGATAAAATTTCTTTCATAGCTTCAAATAATTCTTTGTTTTCATTATCATCAGAAGTAGATGTGTCTTCTTTTTCTTCCCCTTCTATACCTAAATCACCGCTTGATACAGATTTGAATTCTTTTTCTTTGTAGTTCATAAGCATTTTAATAGCAAATTCATCTATATCATCTGTAAAGAATAATACTTCATAGCCTTTATCTAATACTCCTTCCATTTGTGGAAGTTTTTCAATTCTTTCATTAGATTCTCCTACAGCATAGTAAATATATTTTTGATCCTCTGGCATTCTAGAAACATATTCATCTAAAGTGACCATCTTTTTCTCTTTAGAAGAATAAAACATTAATAAATCCTGTAATACATCTTTGTTGCTTCCAAAGTCACTATAAACACCATATTTTAATTGTCTTCCGAAAGATTCATAGAATTTTTCATATTTCTCTCTATCTTTTTTTAATAGGTTTCCTAATTCATTTTTAATTTTAGTTTTTATGTTTTTAGCAATAAGCTTTAATTGTCTATCATGTTGTAGTATTTCTCTAGATATGTTAAGAGATAAATCTTCAGAATCTACTATTCCTTTAACGAATCCAAAATAATCTGGTAGTAAATCCCCGCATTTATTCATAATTAAAACACCATTTGAATATAACTCTAATCCTTTTTCATATTCTTTTGTATAGAAATCATAAGGTGTTGTTTCTGGAATAAATAAAATTGCATTATAGCTTACTACACCATCAACACTAGTATGAATGTATTTTAGTGGTTTATCAAAACCATAGTGCTTTTCAACATAAAAATTCTCATAATCCTCTTTCTTTAATTCATTTTTATTTTTTCTCCATATAGGAACCATACTATTTACAGTTTCTTCTTCTTTATATTCTTCAAATTCTTCTTTGTTATCTTCTTTAGGTTTTGTCTTTGTTAAATCCATTTTTATTGGATATCTAATGAAGTCAGAGTATTTCTTTATTATAGACTTTAATGTATATTCATCTAAAAATTCATCATAATTTTCTTCTTCTGTATTATCCTTTATTTTAAGTATAATTTCTGTACCATAACTATCCTTTTCACAAGGTTCTATAGTGTAACCCTCTGCTCCTTTTGAATTCCATTTATAAGCTTCATCACTACCAAAAGCTTTGCTTATAACTGTAACATCATCGGATACTAGAAAAGCTGAATAAAACCCTACACCAAATTGGCCTATTATATCATATCCATCTTTTATTTCATTTTCCTTTTTAAATTGCAATGAGCCACTTTTTGCTATAACTCCAAGATTATTTTCAAGCTCATCCTTTGTCATTCCAATACCAGTATCAGATATTTTTAATACTCTATTTTCCTTATCAGAGATTACTTTAACATAATAATCATCCTTTTCAAATTTTAGAGAATCATCTGTTAATGTCTTGTAATAAATTTTATCAATTGCATCACTAGCATTAGAAATAAGTTCTCTTAAAAAAATCTCCTTATGAGTATAAATTGAATTAATCATAAGATCTAAAAGTCTTTTAGATTCTGCTTTAAATTGTTTAGTTTCCATATCGATCTCTCCTCTCAGAATAAAAACTTACAAATACAGTTATATGTATTTACTATATAAATTTTATACAGCATAATTGTTAGCACTTAATACTAGCGAGTGCTAACGGCTATCTTTTATATAACATATTTAAGGATTTATGTCAATATTTTAAGAAATTAATTAACAGTTATTATGCCTTTGAAAGTCAATAATTACATGCTTTTATAAAAAATTTTATTTAATCACAATAATTGATTAGCTACAAAAAATATAACTAAAATAAAAATACTGTATATAAAATTCTAAAAGAAATTATCCTAAATTTCATTATCTCCCCACATTCTTAATAATTACTTTTGTAAAATTATAAGAATATGCGCATAAAGACATACAAATGATAACAATTTAATAAAGTCTAATTTTATATAGTAAACTATAGATTTTAAAAAATATTGAATATAAAATGTAAAAAACTAATATTAAGTCATAAAATACATGTTAAAATATTATTGTATAAGATTTTTACACTTCACATTGAAAGGAGAACAAAATTGAACAAAAAAATAATCTTAAATTGGGCCAAATCCAACTATGAAGAAGGTGACGAAAAAGATAGAAAATTTAAGAACATAAGAAAATTTTTTGATATGAAAGAAAAACAGGATTATACCATTGATGATGAAACCTGGTCTGATATGGATATGGATAGAGTTTATTCAAAATTAGATAGAACCTCTAGCACTTTAGGCGAATCTATTTTATACTATATGCTTAGAAATCCATTAAATGATGAAGAAAAATTGAAAAAAAGAAATGATTTAATTCAACTATTTAAAAAAGATATAAATTTAAGAGATAAACTTTTGGTTATTTACTATGAATTAGGTAAAGATAGAAAAAATACTTTTTTAGATATGATGAAAAGTGAACTTGTAATAAATAAATTAAAATATTATTTATACACCATACTAGGTAAAATATTTCCTTTAATAGCTGTTTTATTTACTGTATTCGTAAATGGAAGTTATGCTAAATATATAGCCATTTCTGCAGCTTTAAATATGTTTATTAATTATAAGGAAAGAGATACAATAAAATCTAGAGGAATCATATATTTAAGAGGAATTATAAAAGCAGCTAAAAAAATATCTAGTATTAAAAATAATGAACTTAAATATTATATAGATTCTATAGATGATAATCTTAAACAAGTTAAATCCATAGACAGAGGTACCTTATTGATAAGCTTTGTAAATATGTGGCAAGGTTTATTTGAACCTGTATCTGTAATATTTTTAATAGAAGAATGTGCTTATTATAAAATATCTGGAGTTTTAAAATATAAAAAAGAGTACATAATGAATATATTTTATATTTTAGGTGAATTAGAATCACTATTATCTATATCTGGTTATCAAAAAAGTTTTAAAAAAGAATTTACCCATCCAATTTTTATGAAAGAAGTTTCTCTTAATATAAAAGATGGAATCCACCCTCTTTTAGATAATCCTATAGCGAATTCTATTTCTATTAAAGACAAAGGAATAGTACTTACAGGTACAAATATGTCTGGTAAATCAACCTTTTTAAGAATGCTAGGTATAAATATACTTTTATCTCAAAGTTTTTATTTTGCATTAGCCAAAGAATATAAAGCTTCATTTTTTAATATAGTATCCTCTATTAGTCCTAATGATGACCTATCAAAGGGGAAAAGTTACTATATGGCAGAAGCAGAAGGAATACTCAGAATAGTTAATGCTCTTAAAAAGGATTTACCTGTATTTTCCCCTATAGATGAAATATTTAGAGGAACAAATCCTATAGAAAGAATAGCTATGTCAGCAGAAATACTTTCTTATCTTCAAAATAGGGAAACAATTTCTATTGTAGCTACCCATGATAGAGAATTAGTAGACATTTTAAAAGATAGCCACGAATTCTATTATTTTAGCGAATCTATTGATAGTAAAAATGGATTGAATTTTGATTATAAACTAAAGGTAGGAGTTTCTAGTACAAGAAATGCCATAAAGCTTTTAGAGTATATTGGCTATCCAAAAGAAGTAACTGAAAAAGCCTATAAAAGAGCTGAAACTATTAAAGGTTTTATTTAAGTGAGAAAATTATATTAAAATGCATTTAATTCTAAGTGTAATGGTATATATGTAATAGCTTTATTTATATACTATTACTAAAGAATATATCCTTTCTTAATAATTCATGCAATTTAAAACACATTTTACTTTCTTTAAAAAATTCATTTTTATTATTATAAACAGAGCTCTTATCTTTAGATGGAATTTTTACTTCCACTAGAGCTTATTAACAAACTTCTAAGGAGTTCTACTCCTTAGAAGTTTATTTCCTTTAGGATAAATCCTTATCCAGGTATGTAGCCACTTTTTACTTCCACTTTGAACAAAAGCAGAGAGTCTAAATCTTCGATTTGGTACGAATGGCTTTCACAGAGTGCGATGAGAATATTAGCAAGTAGTCATAAAATAAACATATTTATAAGCTTCATTTGTACACATTTAGTACTGAATCTTCATCTTTTATATTCTCGATCAACTTGTTATAAACTTTTTCATTAAATTTTTTCAGTAAAAACATCATCATAAATATTTTTCATTCTTTATACATTCATCTTTAATTTTATTCTCTACATAATACCCTTTATAATCATTCATAAAATTAAATTCAAAGTAGATTATAATAAATTTTTTGCTTATATAATTATAGATCCTTCATCTCTATTTTATTTCCCTTTATATATTGCACTTTGCTTCCTTTTATATTGTACATATGTTTTGTACTCATTGATAAAAATAAATATAATAAAATTTTATGAAAACGTATTGACTAACATGTACGTACAAGATATAATTTATGCATATCATACTTGTACGTACAGCAATTAATAAATAAAATATTTATGACAATATAAATAATAAAGGGGGATGGTTTAATATGCCTAAGTTTTCAAATGACGTACAACAATTATTAAAATACATAGGTGGAAAAGAAAACATTTCTGCAGTAACCCACTGTGCAACCCGTATGCGTTTTGTACTGCATGATACTAAAAAAGCTGATATTAAAAATATTGAACAAATTAAATCTGTAAAAGGAGTTTTTACACAAGCTGGTCAATTTCAAGTTATTGTTGGTAATGAAGTTGCAACATTTTATAATGAATTTGTAAAAATAGCTGGAGTAGATGGTGTTAGTAAAGATCAAGCTAAGGTAGCTGCTAAAGATAACATGAATTTTATGCAAAAAATACTAGCTAATTTAGCAGAAATCTTTGCACCTATTATACCTGCTCTTATAGTTGGAGGTTTAATATTAGGATTCCGTAATATTATTGGAGATATTAAGCTAGTGGAAAATGGAACTAAAGCCTTAATAGAAGTATCTCAATTTTGGCAAGGTGTTCATTCTTTCTTATGGTTAATTGGTGAAGCAATCTTCTTCTTCTTACCTGTTGGAATCACTTGGTCCATTTCTAAAAAGATGGGCACTACACAGATTTTAGGAATCATATTAGGACTTACTCTAGTTTCTCCTCAATTATTAAATGCTTATTCTGCTGCAGGTACTCCTGTAGATAAAATTCCTGTATGGAACTTTGGTTTTGCAAAAATTCAAATGATTGGTTATCAAGCACAAGTAATTCCATCAATGCTTGCTGGATTCCTTTTAGCTTGGCTGGAAAGATCTGTACGTAAAATTGTACCGGAATATATTTCTATGATTTTAGTACCCTTTCTTTCTCTAGTACCTACTGTGTTAATAGCCCATACTATTTTGGGACCAATAGGTTGGAAAATAGGTACGGTTATAGCACATGTAGTATATTCAAGTTTAACTTCAACTTTTGGATGGCTATTTGCAGCGGTGTTTGGATTTGGATATGCACCTTTAGTTATTACAGGATTACATCATATGACTAATGCTATTGATTTGCAAATAATGGCTGAACTTGGTGGAACTAATCTATGGCCAATGATTGCCCTATCCAATATAGCTCAAGGTTCTGCAGTTTTAGCAATAATCTATTTAAATAAAAATAATGAAGAAGAAAAACAAGTATCTATTCCAGCAGCAATATCTTGTTATTTAGGAGTAACAGAGCCAGCTATATTTGGTATAAATCTAAAATATATATTCCCATTTTTAGCTGCTATGATAGGTTCTTCAATAGCTGCAGTAATATCAGTAGGCTCAAAGGTTATGGCTAATTCAATTGGGGTTGGCGGCATACCAGGCATACTATCTATAAAAGTACAATGTATGTTACCTTTTGCTTTAGCTATGCTAGTAGCTATTGTTGTACCTTTTATACTTACAATTGTATTCTCCAAACAAAAAAAGTGGAGTAAAAAAATGCAATAAACAATTAAATAAACAAATATATTAAAATAGAAAAGGAGGATTAATTTTCGACATTTTCTATTTTATCCGATGACTAACCGCTCTGGATAACGATTTCTAAGCTTTAGAGGGAGTAAAAACTCCCTCTGAAGGCAAGAACTCTGTTTATATTTAAGCAAAAGGAGAAAATTACATGAAAGATTTTAAGAAAAGCGTAGTCTATCAAATATACCCAAAATCCTTTAATGATACTAATGGTGATGGATTTGGAGATTTAAAAGGAATTACAGTTAAATTAGATTATTTAAAAACATTAGGCATAGATTATATATGGTTAACTCCTTTTTATATTTCTCCTCAAAAGGATAATGGATATGATGTAGCAGATTATTGCAATATTGATCCCCTATTTGGGACCATGGAAGATTTTGAGAATCTAGTTATAGAATCCAATAAAAGAGGAATTGATATTATGCTTGATATGGTATTTAATCATACCTCTACAGAACATAAATGGTTTAAAAATGCTCTAAGTGGAGATGAAAAATATAAAAACTATTATATATTCAAAGAACCTAAAAATGGACAACTCCCTACCAACTGGGAATCTAAATTTGGAGGTCTAGCTTGGGAATATGTTAAAGACTTTGATGAATATTACCTACATCTATTTGATGCTACTCAAGCAGACCTTAACTGGGAAAATGAAGAAGTTAGGAAAGAAGTTTTTGATGTTGTGAATTTTTGGATTAAAAAAGGTATAAAAGGATTCCGCTTTGATGTTATTAATCTTATTTCAAAACCAATGGAATATAAAGATGATAATAATGGAGATGGTCGCTCATTCTATACAGATGGCCCTAATATTCATAACTATCTAAAACAACTGAATAAAGAAACCTTTGGAAAATATAAAGATATAATTACTGTAGGTGAAATGTCCTCTACCACCATAGATAATTGCATTAAATATTCAAATCCTAATGAAAAAGAACTATCTATGGTATTTAATTTTCATCATCTAAAAGTGGATTATAAAAATGGAGATAAATGGAACTTAATGGGTTTTGACTTTATAAAATTGAAAAATATCTTCAATCATTGGCAAGTTGGAATGGAAGATGGAGATGGTTGGAATGCAGTATTTTGGTGCAACCATGACCAACCTCGTATTGTATCCCGCTTTGGAGATGATAAAAAATATCATAAAGAATCTGCAAAAATGTTAGCAACATCAATACATTTACTTAGAGGAACTCCTTATATTTATCAAGGAGAAGAAATCGGTATGACAAATTGTTATTATGATAAAATTGATTACTATAAGGATGTAGAATCAATTAATTTTTATAATATATTAAAATCTGAGGGTAAAACTGAAGAAGAAATAATTAAAATTCTACAATCAAAATCTAGAGATAATTCCCGTAGTCCAATACAATGGGATAACTCAAATAATGCTGGTTTTACTAAAGAAGATCCTTGGATAAAAGTATGCAAAAACTATAAAGATGTCAATGTAGAAAACTCCTTAAAAGATAAGGATTCGGTTTTTTATCATTATCAAAAGCTGATTAAATTAAGAAAAGAGTATGATGTTATATCTTATGGAGATTTTAAGTTAATATTAGAAGAAGATGAAAGTATATTTGCTTATTTAAGAAATTATAAAAACGAAAAACTACTTGTAATAAATAATTTTTATGGCAAAGACGTTTTATTCAACTTACCTGAAGAATTAAAACTAAATGAATACAAAAGTAAAATTTTGATTTCTAATTATAAAGATTCTCCTAAAGATTATAAAGAAATTAACTTAAGACCTTATGAATCTATTGTTTACCACCTTGAGAGAAAATAAAAAAAGTGTTAAAATGTTTCTGGTGATAAAATATGGAAAGTAAGTATTTAACTATTTATAATGAGATTTTAAATAAAATAGAAAGTAACAAGATTCAATCTGGTGAAAAACTTTCTTCTGAAAATGAAATGATGAAAGAATATAATGTATCCAGAGATACTATAAGAAAAGCATTAAATTTACTAGAAAGTAATGGTTATATTCAAAAAGTGAAAGGTAAAGGCTCCTTTGTATTAGACATTAATAAATTTGATTTTCCTGTTTCAGGTCTAACAAGTTTTAAAGAATTATCTACTAAAATGGGAGTAGAATCTAATACCTTAGTTAAAGAATTAAAATTAATAAAGCCAAATAATTTTTTAATGAAACAACTAAGCTTATCAAAAAATGATGAGGTTTGGAAAGTTATAAGAGTAAGAGAAATAGATAATAAAAAAATTATCTTAGATAAAGACTTTTTTAATAAAAAATATGTTCCTTTATTAACTAAAGATATTTGTAAAAACTCTATATACGAATATCTTGAAAATGAATTAGGACTTAAAATCAGCTTTGCTAAAAAAGAAATTACAGTACAACAAGCTACAGATGAAGATAAATCATATTTGGACTTTGAAAACTACAATATGATAGTAGTAGTGAAAAATCATATATATCTAGATGACATGAGTCTATTTCAGTACACTGAATCTAGACATAGACCAGATAGATTTAAATTTGTAGAATTCGCAAGAAGAAAATAGTAGTGCTTTTAATTTTATAGAGGGGTATAAATAATTTTGTGTATTCTCTTTCTTATAGAAAATAATTCATAAAAAAATTTACTTTATTAAGCTATGTCCATATTCGGGATTATGACATTAAGAATAAATCCTACAATATATTGTGTTAAATTTAAATTTGGGGATGTAGGTAGATTTGTATAAAAACAAATTTACCTACATCTTTTTGTATGATTATATGGTGAATTCCTTAATGCCACAACCCCTTCTTATTTTTATATTATAACTTTTATATAATTTACTCAATAAATAAAACTTAATAATTCAGAAAACTGCATAATTCATTTTTAAATATAAATATATTAATATATTGCATTGATATATTTACTTAAATACAATATGTTGTATACGTATTAGGAATTTTTTAATTATGCAATTTGTTCAATTATAAAAAGCAAATTATCTTTTATAATTCTGCTATTTAGGTATAACTTTATATGCCAAATTACCTATTAATCAAATATACCTATCTAAATTTATTTTACAGCACCCAATCTTCTGATTGTTTTTGCAGAGTTACTAATTTATTATATAAGCTTTCATTACCAATAAGTTTATCATGGGTTCCTTCTTCTATTACTTTTCCTTTATCCATAACAATTATTTTATTGCAGCCTTCTATAGTTCTCATTCTGTGAGCAATAATTATCACAGTCTTATTTTTAACAACTCTTGAAATTGCTTCTTCAATAAGAGTTTCATTTTCTACATCCAGTGAAGCTGTTACTTCATCTAATAAAATAATAGGAGCATCTTTTAATATAGCCCTTGCAATAGAAATACGTTGTCTTTCTCCTCCTGATATAAGCCCTCCATCTTCACCAATTCTTGTTTGGTATCCTTCTTTTAGTCTATCTATAAAAGAATCACAATTTGCAAGTTTAGCGGCTTTTATTACTTCTTCATCTGTTGCATCCTTTCTACCTAAACGAATATTCTCCATAATAGTATTATCAAACAATAGAACATCTTGAAAAACAACAGAATAATATTTTAATAAATCTTCTGCATCAATGGTTGAAATATCTTTATTACCTACATATATTTTTCCTTTCTGAATATCCCAAAATCGGGCAGCTAACTTTAAAACTGTACTTTTGCCACTACCAGATGGACCAACTAATGCAGTCTTTTCTCCTTGTTTAGCTGTAAAACTTAAATTATCAATTATTTTATCTTCTCTACCATAAGAAAAGCTAACATTTTCAAATCTAATATTAAAATTGTTAAAGGATAAATCTTTTTCTCCTCTTTGAATCTGTGTACTATATATTTTTTTCAATCTTTCAACTAATATATCCACATTAAATATTTCAGCTAAATTATTCATTGCACCAGATAATGGATCATATATCATACTTGCAGCAATTAAAAATAAAATATAGGTAAATAAATCAGTTTCATTATTTAAAACCATAGTATTTCCTACCACAATAACTGTTGCAAGACCTAATCTTAAAAACATCTGACCAGTTGTAATTAAGCTTGCTGTTAAAAGCTCTGATGATTTTTGTGCTTTTTCTGCTTCATCTAATTTTTTATCAATTAAATCTCCATAATTTTCTTCTTGATTATAAGCTTTAATATCTTCTATAAGTTCTAAACATTCTTGAATGCTATCAGATAATGCTCTCCTTTTTAATACATATTTTGTTCCGAGTTTGTTTTGCATTCTTCTTGACATAAGAATTATTAAAAAAGATAAAGGCGCAACCCAAAATAAAGCTATAGCCATTTTCCAATTCTTTATAAACAGAATAATTGCAATAATTAATGTTGAAATTAATGCTCCATAAAATTGAGGAATGGAGTGTGAAAATGCATGTTCAAAACTAGCGCAATCTCCCATAATAGTATTAGTTAAATCAGACAAGTCTCTTTTCCCAAAAAACGATAATGGTAATTCTCTCATTTTTTCAGCTATACTTATTCTTCTTTTTGCACTTTCTTCATATGTTCCAATATAAGTTGCAGTATACTTACAATAAGAAAAAATAAATATAATAAATAGAACTCCTATTCCAAGTACCGTATATTTTACAGGACTTAATTTAAAATCCACATTATTTTTTAAAATCTTATCTAGCATTTTATTTAAAACTAAAGTCATTAAACCTATAGGAATCATTAAGGACAAATTTGCTAATACACTATAAAAAACTCCCTTTTTTAAGGATTGTAAGCCTTCTTTAGTTAAATCATATTTATCTTTTAAATAATTAAACATTTTTTCACCCCTTTATATTTCCCAGTCTATTGAAGTTTTGTACTGTTTCCACATAGCTGCATAAGCCCCATTCATAAATATCAGCGAATCATGAGTTCCTTCTTCAATTATTTTTCCTTTATCCATGACAATAATTTTATCTGCATTTACAATAGTTGACAGACGATGTGCTATCATTATAACTGTTTTACCTATTGTTAGTTTCTCAAAGGCACGCTGGATTAAATATTCATTTTCTGCATCTGAAGAAGCAGTTGCCTCGTCTAATATTATAATTGGAGCAGATTTTAAAATGGCTCTGGCTAAAGCTAATCTCTGCTTTTCTCCCCCTGAAAGATAAGTTCCTTCTGTTTTAAGCATTGTGTTTATTCCATCTGGCATCTTTTCAATAATATCTTTGCATTGGGCCATTTCTAAGGATTTATATATCTCTTCTTGAGATGGATCTTCTTTCCCAATTTTTATATTTTCTAATATACTAGTTTTAAATAATTTACTATCTTGAAAAACAAAAGCAATATTTTTCATTAACTGTGCTGTAGGAATGTTTTTAACATTTACTCCCCCGATTGTTATACTTCCATCATCCACATCAAAAAACCTTGGTATTAAACTAGCTATGGTGCTTTTCCCTCCACCAGAAGATCCAACTATAGCTACTGTTTGTCCTTCTTGAATTTTTATATTAATATTATTGAGAGCTTTATTTTTATTGTTTGGATAACTAAATGATACATTTTTAAATTCAATTGAAAAATCCTTTAAGCTTTTATTTTCCTCTGCTTCTTTTAGTGGTTTTTCTTCTAATAATTCATTTATTCGTTTTACAGCTTCCTTCGCTTGCAATAAATTTTCTCCAGTAAACATAAGTTTCATCATCATTACCCCACATAAAGGAGTAAATAACATATAAAATAATAAATTTAAAAATGTAGATACTGTGTTTCCTCCATTTATAAACAAAATAATTCCTAATGGAATCAATAAAACAAAGAAACTATTTAAAGATATAGTAAAGCTTGTCATTGGAACTCTACAAAGAAGAGCATATCCACTTGCAAAATCCCTATAATCACAAATAGCTTTGTGGAAATTTTTAAATGAAAATACTGTCTGCTGAAAAACCTTAACAATTGGTATTCCTCTAATGTATTCTACAGCCTCTTTATTCATATCTTCTAATGCATCCATATAATTTCCCATAAACTTTTTATTTTCTCCACCCATCATCTGTTTAATGAAAATTACAGATAAAATTAATGGTATAAAACAAACAATTCCCATTCTCCAATCAAAAATAAACAAAAATATAATGATAGCTATAGGCATTATGAAAGCTCCTACTAAATCAGGCAATTGATGAGCCAAAAACTCTTCTGTTAAACCTGCATTATCATCTATAATTTTTCTTATCTTTCCACTGCCATTTAATTGAAAATATCCCATTGGTAGTTTCATTAAATGATGTAATGTTTCTTTTTTCATATTTTTAGCGGTTCTAAAAGCTGCCAAATGAGAAAAATATAAAGCTACAAAGTAAATAAATATACTTAAGACTGCAAATACTACGGCTAATCTTCCATAATAAACTGGATTTTGTTCTCCTCCTATATTGTTTATCAAACTTCTAATAACTTTATAAATGCAAATAAAGGGTATCATAGAAAGAACTGTACTAATACCTGATAAAACACATGCCATAATTGTTAAGTATTTATAATTACCTGCAAATTCGAACATTTTAGTTAAAGCATTTTCTTTTTTCAATTTATCTTTCCTCCTCTAAATGAAGTATTTTAGTCTATTGCAGAATACTATTATCATTGATATTACCTATATTACAAAATCTATAATATATATTTTCGCTTATTCACATCCAAACATAGTATAATCACTGGATTAACTTTTCCTCGATTTGCAAATAATTTATAAAATTTTAATTTGGATTATTATTTCATGTTATAAGCAGGCATAAGAGTATATAATAATTTGCTGTTTTGAAAAGTTTATCCACGTTTTTCAAATTTAAAACTCTGCAATCATCTAATAAAGCATTTTTTATTAATTGAACAAATTGCATAATTAATAAATTTCTAATAGGCGTACAACATAGTGTGTTTAGGTGAATATACCAATACAATATATTGATATATTTATATTTAAAAATGAATTATGCAGTTCTCTGAATTTATAAATATCTGTTTTTATACTATATAAATATCACCCCATATCATTTCTATTTGTGCTAATTCTAGGTTTATTTAGAATAAGTAATGTATTCTAATTATTAGGTATTTCTTTATTTTCAATAAAACCTACTATAAAAAATAAGAATTAAGTTAGTTTTCACTAACTTAATTCTTATTATAATTCGGAGAAAAGCTTGGCAACAACTCCTACTGGTTTAAAATCTATCCATTTGGACATTTATTTGAAATTCTTTAGGAGTCATGCCATATTCATTTTTAAATGTTGTTGAAAATTTTGATGGATTTAAATATCCAATTTGTATAGCTACTTCAGTAACATTTAACTTGCCTTCTTTTAAAAGTTTTCTTGCCACTTGCATTCTATAAGTTTTTAGATAATTATATATACTCGTCCCATAAACTTCTTTAAAGCATTTTTTCATTAGAGTTAAAGGCATATCAAATCTTTTAGATAACTTTTCTAATGTATAATGCTTACATAAGTTGCTTATAATAACTTTTTCAATTTCTTTAACTGTGTCTACTTGTTTCTTGGTGTAATATGGCCGTTTTTCTTTAGAACTAAAAAAATCTAATCTATTTATAAAAAACAACATTTCAATTATTTTTATCTTCAAATATGGAATTAAACTATCTTCCCTTACCACATATAGCTCTGAGAAAATGTGCTCTATTTTTTCATTTGCCCTTATTACTATAGTTTCTTCTATTTTTGAACATCTAGCTATATTATTAATGTCTATTCCAAATTGCTTAAATAAATCTTTGTTTTCATCTATTACATCTAGATTTAATAATATTGTTATTCCATGATAATGGCTTAATGGAAAAAATGATAATGATGTTTTTTTATTCTTTAATGAATTAATTGCCAAGTCTCCTTCAGACATATATAAACATTTATCTTTTTCAAATTCGCATTCAAATCGTCCAACTTTGCAGTAATTAATTTCAATTATATTGTTTGTTTTTTCTTGACAACTACTATAGTACTTAAAGTGAAAATCATTGTATAATACTTCAATACCTTTAAATAACTCATAAACTGTTACTTCACCATTTCCGCTTTCATTCTTTATATGAAATATAGTCTTGTTTTCATCACTGTTAATCTTTTTCAAATCTTTTCCATATGATTCTTCTAACAAAAGTATATACTCTCCTTTACACATAAAACTCCTTTTAATAGATATAATAAAATCAATACTAAATCTATTTAAAAGGAGTTCATTTTTGTTTAAAGATACTTATTAATATTAATGACCTTTTTTCTTTTTAGTTTTCTTTTCTTGCCTTTTTTCAAATTTAAGCTCTTGCTGCATTTTATGATTTTCTTTTGACTTAATCTTTCTCTTTGCTTTTTTATTTTCCTGATGAAGTTTTAAGGCTTGTTGTGCCTTTGTGCCTATACTTTTTTCCTGTACTGTTTTTTTAATTTTTCTTTGCATCCTCTTAGGATTAATTTTTCTATTAGGCTTATTTTCCATAGCTATTGGATCACTAAATTTAAGCTTATAATAATTTTTTAAAATGAAATCATATACCTCATAATCTTTAGGCTCCTCACCAAAGACTACCTTGCATATCTGAAATTTACTGTCTTCCTCTTTTTGAAAAATACCTATCCAAAAAGGGTCATCAAATAAAACTATTAATTTAATCATTTTTTCCTCCTGTTATATAGCTAAATTAGAGAACGGACAACCCCAGGAGGGCAGGTTACTGAGGGCTAATTGCCCCATTCGGACTACCAACCGAATCGTGTTTTTATCTCAAAGCTATTTATTTCAATATTATTATAGCATTAATATATATAAATTTAAAGTTAATGTAGTATGCTACCAATCCAACTAAAGCAATTTTTTAAAATACTAAAATGGTCTTTGTTATTTCTCTATTATAAGTAATAAATATTCATAATATAAAGTTTAATTATTTAGATTTTTTCTTGAATTTATTTTTATTATGAAAACCTATATAAGTGATTAATAGATTATTTATATATTCGCCTTAATTTGATATTGATTTTCAATATCAAAGATGTTAGTATTTAAATATAGAAATTTTAACAATATAGTATAAAATTAGATAAATATCACAATTACTATTTCTAAAAATAATTTATCCTTTAAATATTATTTTACTAAAAAGCCAATTAATTTAACTTTGTTAATCACCCTATTTGCAATATTACTTTTAACAAAGTTAATACCTGAAATATGGATTCTTAAACAATTAATATCAACAAAAAACATTTTATATCACTTAAATAATCACATAAAGTCACTTGCCAATATCTATTTAAACCATTACCTTGTTGTATTTAAAACATTTTCTAATTTATTTTATAGGGAGGATTTTTTAATGTTTATTATTTTAGATCAATCTGAAGTAAATAGAATTGATAATATTAATTGTTATCTTAATAGATTAAAAATAGCATATGAAGTCCATAAAACACAAAGTTCATATATTATTTATATAAAAGATAATTTATCCAAAGAGAATATTATCTTTTTAAAAAATAATTTTAAAGTTGAAATGCTATTTTCTGATTTCGGAGTATTAGTAAATAAAAAACAAAAAGATAAAACTATTATTAAATTAAATGATTTAATAATTGGAAATAAAAATATAACATTTGTCTCTGGACCGTGTTCAGTAGAATCAGAATCACAGATAATAAAAACCTCTAAACAAGTAAAGAAATATGGAGCAAATATTCTTAGAGGTGGTGCATTTAAACCTAGAACATCACCTTATGAGTTTCAAGGCTTAGGAAAGGAAGGTATAAAATTATTATATAAAGCAAAACAAATCACAGGTCTACCTATAGTTAGTGAAATAATGTGTATAAAAGATTTACAACTATTTTCTGATTATGTAGATATAATTCAAGTTGGTGCTAGGAATATGCAAAACTATTCCTTATTAAAAGAACTTGGTAAAATAAATAAACCTATATTACTTAAAAGAGGAATTAGTGCTAGTATAAAAGAATTTCTATTAAGTGCTGAATACATAATGCTAAATGGTAATGACAAAATTATACTTTGTGAAAGAGGTATTCGTACATATGAAAATTATACAAGAAATACAATGGACATTTCAGCCATATCACTTCTTAAAACTCTGACTCACTTGCCTGTATTTGCAGACCCTAGTCATGCTACTGGAAATAAACAACTTATTATGCCTCTAACTTTGGCCTCTGTGGCTGCAGGAGCAGATGGGATAGTCATTGAATCCCATATATGTCCTGAAAAAGCTTTATCAGATGGTGAACAATCTATTTTACCTTTAGAACTAGAAAAAATAATATCTACATCTAATAAAATTAAATCTCTTTGTAATGAAATATTATAATTAATTTATAAATTGAAATAATTATAATATATTACTTAAATTTCAAATACA
The DNA here is from genome assembly GCA_019933195.1 of Clostridium sporogenes. NCBI lineage: Bacteria > Bacillati > Bacillota > Clostridia > Eubacteriales > Clostridiaceae > Clostridium > Clostridium sporogenes. The sequence continues at coordinate 238,362 of CP082942.1, read as the reverse complement.
TATAGATACATGTATTAAGAAAAGTTGCTAATATAATCTACCAGTAATTTCAATATTAAAATTTATCATAACAAAAGTGTTTATTAAGAAAGTCGTCATGTCAATTTTTTATAATTCACATGACAACTTTCTTAATAAACAAGCTTAATGATTCTTCGATTTTAATCCTATTGATAACAAAAGTCTTATATTATGCCATAAGTAATTATCTAAAACAATATATACTTGTATTTTTCTAATTTTAAATACTTCTTCTAATTACATCTCTCACTAAGCTGCAAAATCATTGTATATATGTAGCTAAGCTTAAATAAAAAAATGAATCAAATATTAAGTTTTATGAATAAATGCCATCCTCTTTCTAAATTAAAATTATAAATTATTCTAGGAAAATTAATTGGTTTGAGACACTACTTAATTTTTCACAAGTTTCTACCAATTCTCTCTCTGGTAATGATAGTTCAACAATTCCAGCTCCTGCTCGCAACCATGTATTTTTATCATCCTGATATATAGAACGTAAAACAAGAGCTGCATCTATTGTTCCATCACTATCATAGGTTAAAACACTACCACTATAAAGATCTCTAGGTTCTTCCTCTAGTATTTCAATAGCTTCAATAGCTTTCTTTTTAGGAATTCCTGATGCTGTTACTGCTGGGAAAAGTGCATTAAAGGCATGCCATTCATTATATCCTTTTTTTAATTTTCCTTTTAATCTTGATGCTAAATGTTGAACCGTTCCTCTCTCTAATACAGACATAAATTCATTAACATGTACACTATCTAGCTCACAAACTTTTTCTAATTCCTCATAAGCTAGTTTTACAGATACAGCATGTTCTGCAATTTCCTTTGGATCTCTTAATAGCTCTTCTTTTAATTTATTTGTTTCCTCTTCATTTATTCCTACAGCTCTAGTACCCGCAAGAGGAAATGTACTAACCATTCCATCTTTACTTATTTCAGCAACTGTTTCCGGGCTATATCCTATTACTTGTAACCCTTGTAAGTTTAATATATAAGATCTTGCTGGATTATTGATTCGCCTTCCTGCAATATAACTACCAAAGATATCCAATTCTTTATCTATTAAAATCTTTCGAGAAAGAATAACTTTTTCATATTTTTCATTCTTAATTTCTTCTACAGCTTTTTTTACAATGCTTTTATAATACTCTGATGTATCATCAAGAATATTCACTTTCATTATTTTAGATTTTTCTATTCTGTTTTCCAATTCATATTCTTTTTTAATGTCTTGATTTAGCTTTTCTACAAATTCATTCATTTTAGCTAAATCTTCTGAATCTAATGCCCTAATAGAAATTATTCCATTTTCTAATCGTAATTCTAATTTAGGAATAAACATCTTAAGAAGAATTTGTCCCTCTTTTGTTAAAGGCAATTGGTAATTATAATATGCTAGTCCAAAATTCGCAATACCATAAGCACGCCAATTTTTTATAGGAATAGACATAAATGCATTATGAAGGGTACTATTTATATCCTCATTATCAAAGGTAAAAGTTTTCTTCATTACTTCCACTGTAACTTCATCTGGTGTAGCTATAACTGTAGCAAACCTTCCCATTCCTATTGACAATTCTCCATTGTTTTCATACATAATATAGTCTTTATAAAAACTATTTTCACAAATTTGCGCAGCAGTAAAATACATATCTTTATTTAATAATTTTTTTTCTTCATAGTATGATATTATCTTATAATCATTTAATATATTATTCATTATACACCTTCCTTTAACAATATTAGTTAATTATTACTAATTATTTAAAATTATATCATTATTGAGAAGGATTATCAATATAAGGCAATCATATTTATTATAATTTTAAAAATATGATATTTCAATTTAATTTATAAATAAAATCTTCACTAACTATTCTCTATGGAAAATGTCCTCAATATTTTAAAACATTGAGGACATTTGTTAAATTTAAAAAAATTTCATTGATTACAAACTTAATGTAATAAAAGAAGCTATTAATTAAAAAAGTTACCCTATTTATAAGAATTTTGAGCTATCTATTTATAGTTATTAATTATAAAACTTGAAATTTTAATACAACAAATAGCTTCTGTCAAAACAAAAGCCATTCATTTTATAATAATCTATAGATATCTTCTTTGTAATAAAAATCTCCCTTTAATATATTATCTATTATATTCATTAATTTTTCTTTATCCATAGGTAGGGTACCACTTAGTGCTACATAATTAGAGGCATGATTACTTCTAAATATACAATTAGTTACATTCATATTTTCTAGCATTAATTTTGTTTCTTTCATAACTTCTTCTGGTTTTAATAAAGTAATCTCCCCTCTTTTCACTTGTTCAGTCATTTCTGTACCTTCATCTAAAAGAAGGGTCAATAATCCAACATAATCTGGGGCTATTAAAGATAGTGATTTACCTGTTTCTATGGCATGCTGCTGCCATTTTTCTTTTCCTCCAAGTCCAGATATTACAGTTATAGATGATTTTATACCACTAGCTTTTGCTTTTTTAGAAGCTTCTATATATTCTTCTACTTTAACACCTTTATTTATATCCTCTAAAATTTCAGGGCTACCACTTTCTAATCCCATATAAACTATTCCTAATCCTAACTTTTTAAGTTCTTTTAATTCTTCTACAGATTTTCTTAATAGATCTTTTGCTGTAGCATATATTCCAACCCTCTCACATTGGGGATGAGTTTCCTGTATTTTTAATAATATATTTTTTAGAGTTTCTGTTTTTAAACAAAGTGCATCTCCATCAGCTAAAAATATTCTATTTATTCTTCTATAATATAATTTACTCTCTTCTAAATCTTCAAATATTTCCTTTAAATCTCTTACTCTAAATTTTTCATTTTTATACATAGAACAAAAACTGCATTTATTGTGAGAACATCCTATAGTAACCTGTAAAATTAAACTATTAGCCTCACTAGGTGGTCTATATATATTACCTTCATATCTCATAATCTTCTAGATACCTCCATTGAAAACACTTTTATTTATTCATTTTATTAAAGCCTTTATCTTTTGTTCTATATACAAGCTCCTATCTTCGAAACTTGTTAATTTCTCTATATTCTAATGTTCTAATAAAAACATTCTTCTAAACTTAATTATATTCTATTATCCTCAGTTATTCCAATAATTATTTGAACATATTGGGGACGGTTCATTTATATATTACATATATTTTTTATTATTTTCTAGCAATTTTTCATTTATTTTCTCAATATATACTTATGAATACATATTTTAATTAGGAACTGATATAACCTATAAAATTTACATATTTAATTTTAATATCTTCTATTTACAATGCTTATTTTTTATAATAATAATTTTATTTACTTAATACATGTGTAAATAAAACTAAAACTTTTAAATTTTAACAATAAATTGATAAAATTTTAACTATTTTCTGATATAATATATATAGAACTAAATTTAGGAGGAAAGAATATGAGTAAAATAATAATTTCCCCAAGTAAATATGTTCAAGGAAAAGAAGAGTTATCTAATTTTGGGCTTCATGCTAAATCTTTAGGTAAAAAATTCTTAATAATCTCTAGTCCAAATGGAATAGAAAGAACTAAAAATACTTTAGAAAAAAGTTGTAAAAATTTTAATATACAATTAATATTTGAAGCATTTAATGGAGAATGTTGTAAAGAAGAAATAGCTAGATTATGTTCATGTGTGGAATCTAATAGTTGTGATGTAGTGGTTGGTATTGGTGGAGGTAAAATTTTTGATACAGCTAAAGCTGTTGCTTATTATAAAAATACCCCAGTTGTTATTGCTCCAACTGTAGCTTCTACAGATGCTCCTTGTAGTGCCCTATCAGTAATATACACAGAGGAAGGAACATTCTCAGAGTACTTATTACTTCCTAAAAATCCTGAATTAATATTAGTAGACACTTCTATAATCGCTAAAGCTCCCGCAAGACTTTTGGTAGCAGGTATGGGTGATGCTTTAGCAACCTATTTTGAAGCTAGAGCTTGTACAAATTCAAATTCAGATACTTTAGCTGGTGGTAAAGGAACTAATAGCGCTTTTGCTTTAGCTAAACTTTGCTATAAAACTCTTTTAAGGGATGGACTTAAAGCAAAATTTGCTGTAGCAAATAAAGTTTCCACTAAGGCTGTAGAAAATATTATTGAAGCAAATACTTTTTTAAGTGGAATTGGCTTCGAAAGTTGTGGTTTAGCAGCAGCTCATGCCATTCATAATGGATTTACAGTATTAGACCAATGTCATCATTTATATCATGGTGAAAAAGTTGCCTTTGGAACTTTGGCACAACTAGTTTTAGAAAACAGCCCACTAGAGGAAATTGAAGAAGTTATAGATTTCTGTTTAGATGTAAATCTTCCAATAACTCTAGAAGATATGGGAATTAAAGAAATAAATAAAGAAGACATTATGAGCGTTGCTAAAGCTACATGTGCTGAAGGGGAAACTATTTTTAATATGCCTTTTAAAGTTACTTATGATGATGTTTATGCTGCTATCCTTACTGCAGATAATTTAGCAAACTTGTATAAATAATATGTAAATCAATTATTTTTCAATATTCTTGTTAATAATTTAACCTCTTTAGGGACGGTTCATTTATTTATAATTTTATAACTGTTAAATAAATGAAGCTTTATCACTATATTAAATATTAGACAACTATCTTCATATTTAATATATATCATAACTAAGAAATAGATCTTTTGTTATAATAACTTAACTATCATCTATTTCTTATTTTCTTTATGTAAACACTTTAATTACTTTGTATAAATTTTACTGCTAATAAATTAATTCCTTAGCAATTATACTATTTTACTGTTTGTGATTATAATTAAAAAAGCTTGTCCATTTTAGATATATAAATCAAAAAATAAATAGGATAAAAAACTTTTCAACTTATTTGTTTATCATTTTTTTATTTTAATATATATCAATCATTTATAAATAATTATCTTTATTTTTTACGTTGCGATTTGAACTTGTTTATAATTTACAAACTTATTTATAATATTTCTATACTTCTCCTTCTTTTGTATTAACTCTACTGCTAAACTGCACATTCTAGATACGGTTGGTTGAGTTACATTTCCTATGACCTTACATATATCTTTCACTTTATAATCACATAAACATCTCATAAGTAACGCTGCCAAGGCTCTAGCTTCCTTTGAATTTTTATTATTTTTCATATACATCATAATTTTTGCTATTCCTGTTTCATCTGATATAAATTCTATTATATCTCTAGAATTAAAATTTCTTAAAAGTACTGACCTTTCACTTCTATATTCAGTTTTTTGATTTTCTAATTCACCTTCTTCTTTTAGCTTGTCATCATCACACATATAAACAAATTGTATGTACTTCCTTCTAGCTTTTTTAGGATTACTGCCAAAAATCTGCATTATGTAATCTTCATCTAATAATCCAGTTTTATCTTTTTCGGTTCCTAAATATACTTTCAAACTAGAATATTTATATTTTTCTGGGCATTCTTTATAACCCCTTATTTGCAATGGATTATTATGTATATAAGCTGATAATGTAATTAAATAATTATTATTTTCAACTATTTTACTTTTAAATCTATCTTGAAATAAATGTCCATGTCTTTTATAAATTTTATTATATGTCATAGCATATTTAAGATTTAGTCCATGCATTATTTTAGATATATCTGCTCCATTGGAATCTATTATGAAATGCGCATGATTTGACATTATGCAATAAGCATAAACTTTAAAATCATATATTTCTTTATAATGCTTCATTTGTGCTAAATACATTTCTTTATCCCTATTATTTTTAAAAACTTGTATTTCAGATATACTCCTTACTATTACATGGTATACACCATCTTCTCTTTTATATCTTCTAACTCTTGCCAAATAAAACACCTCATTTCATGCTTTTTATAATTATTGACATAAAATAAGGTGTATATTCAAGTAATCTTTTATTCAGTTCTTCTATGCTTTATATCATATTTTTATTTATTTTATATGAACTGTACCTTTTAAAATCACATAAATTGTATGAACCGTCCCTTTTAATTTTACTTTTAATTATAACTTTTAAAGTTATAATTTTGTTGTTTGGTATGAACCGTCCCTTATTCTATTTTTAAGTTTTGTACTAGGGTTGCTAGTCTGTCTGCTAACTCTGTAAGTTCTTCAGCAGAAGATGATACTTCCTCTGTAGAAGATGCTTGTTGTTCCATAGCTGCAGCTATCTCTTCTGTAGATGCTGAGAGCTCTTGAGATATATTAGATACTGTTTCCACATTGCTAACAATAGTACCCTTTTCATCCATAGTCATATTTAATTTTTGGGATACTTCTTCAACTTGGAAAGTAACCTTTTCTACTTCACCTAGTATATTTTTAAATGAACTCATAGTATCTTCTATAGAGTCTGCTTGTACTTGTATTTTTTCTGATACCTTTTCTGTAGTATTAGAAACCTCATAAGTATTATTCGTTACACTTTCAACTAATGTATGTATATTCTTAGAGGAATATAAAACTTGCTCTGCCAGCTTTCTTATCTCTTCTGCTACCACTGAAAATCCTTTTCCAGATTCACCAGCTCTTGCCGCTTCTATGGCAGCATTTAAAGCTAAAAGATTAGTCTTTTCAGCTATTTCATTTATAACATCTGTGATTTCACTTATTTTAATAACACTACCATTTAATGAAGAAATTCTATCTATAACAGATAAAAAGATTTCTTTAATATCTTCTACAGATTTAACAAGCTTGTCTATCTTTATAGAACCATCATGAGCAGAGTCTTTTATATTCGAACTACTATTAGCTACGTCTATCACCTTATTATTTACAACATCTAAAATTTCTCCAAATTTCATAAGCGCTTTAGTTGCTTCATTAATTTGCTGTGCTTGATTAGTAGAGCTTTCTGCAACTTCTGCTACAGAATTTGAAACTTGTGTAGTTGAAGCAGAATTTTCTTCACTAGAAGCGGATAAGTTTTGTGACACCCCATCTATAGTTATTACTTCATCTTTAATATTAACTATAAGATTTCTTATGGATTCCATAGTTTTATTTAAAGATCCCATTAATTTTGAAATCTCATCTTTACCCTTTGCATGAAATTCTACAGTAAAGTCTCCCTTAGAAACCCTATCCATTTTAGATACCATACTTTCTATAGGTTTTGATATATTTCTTGCAATTAAACTAGCTATAACAAAGGAAATTATTAATATTAACAAGGATATACTTAATGTTTCAATAAGTCCTTTTTTTATTAAATCATTCATACTTTCAATAGAAATTCCTACATTTATAATTCCAACTACTTTTCCATCCTCATAAAAAGGAGTAGATACATTATATACCTTATCTCCAGTTATCCTTTTAAACATCAAGGCAATAGTCTTTCCATCTTTAAGCACATTTTCAAACTGTTCTTTGTCATCAATATCAGTATTTAGCATATTATCATCATTATGAGCAACTACTTTAAAGTTTTCATCACATACGGATAAATATACCATATCTTCTTTTGTATCATTTTTTATACCTTTTAATATTTTACTTATTTCTTTTGTATCAGTTATCTTATTTTTACTTAAAGATCTTCTTACTATACTGCTTATAGCAATACCATCATTTTTCATTTGGCTAGTAGCTATTTTTCTAGCTTCTAATAATGATACTGCAGTCAAAGAAATAACACATAATATAGTTACTAATAAAAAACCTCCTAATATTTTTTTCTTAAAACTATTTAACATTACACACACCTACTTTTGTCTATTTTTATCTAATAATGTCTTAACTTCTATAATTATAATACTCTTATAAATTTTTTCAAGTATGCTAAAATTATCTTTATAATAAAAAAGAGTTTCTCTTTTTAATGCTTTTTTAAATACACATTAAGAGAGAACCTCTAAAAACTTTACAATATTAATTTATTAACATATTCAGAAGTCATTATAGATAAACATCCTCCAAAGGTAACGTTAAATTCTACTTTATCTCCTATTTTATAATCCTTATTACAATTTGTAATATCTAATAAAAGATGATCACTACTGGCCCCTAAAACTGATATATTATCATCTATAGGGATTACATTTTCCGGACTAATATCTTGTCTTCCTATAGCACATATAGCTCTTTTCATAATACCTTTATCCTCAAAAAATGGTTTATTACCAAAAGCATCTAATCCAATAATTCCAATAGGTACTGAAGGCTTATTTTTCACTTCAACTATTTCTACTACTAATTTAAATGCATCCTCTAAAAGAGGCTCTATATGTTCATCATTTAATCCTATTCCTAAAGAAATGGAAGCTCCTAATCTTAACTGATTAATTTCTTTTGGAATTTTATTTTCTTTAAATAAACTAATAGATCCAGAATTTCCTCCTGAAATAACCTCTATCTTTATATTAAATTTATTTTCTATATTCTTCTTTATATTAACTAATTGAGATAAATTATCGTATGTAGGAATTACTCCTCCATAACAAGATAGGTTTGTTCCTATCCCCATTAGATTTATACCTTTAAGATTTAACATTTCATCTACAGTAGTATAAATTTCTTCTTCATCAAATATGCCTTCTCTTAAATCTCCTAAATCTACCATTAATATGATACTATGTATCTTATTTTGTTTTACAGCCTCCTTGGAAAGTTCTCTTATAGTAATAATATCTGATATAAGTGAAATATCTGCATATTTTATAACTTCTTCTACTTGACTTATCATAGGAAGTCTCAGAAGCATTTTAGGCAAATTAATATACTTTAACTTTTTTAAGTTTTCCACCCTAGAATCTGCTAAAATATCTACATTTTCCTCTGCAATAACCTGTGCAATTTTAGGATCACCACAAAATGTTTTAGTTACGGCAGCTACTTTTATTCCTCTCTTTTTACATTCCTCTACCATAATTTTAGTGTTATATCTAATTTTCTTAGTATCTACTTCAACCCTTGGATAAGACATCCTATACACCTGCCTTAATTATAATATTTTATCATTGTATTTTTATACTATTATACATAATAATAATACATTTTTCAAATTTTTAGCATAATCATCTAAAAATATATTATAACTACATAAATTTTAGATATAATCTATAACTTAACATTTATCAAGGTTTAATATTGTTTTTAAATTATATTTGCATACTAGAAATAATAAATAACTATTATTTTAAATATGCAATATTATGCATTAAATATTATTTTTATGTTGAAGTATTATTATAAAAACTGGTGAATATTAGTCTTCGCTGGTTTCTCATTTATATAATTATCTTATCTATTCAATAACTCTCCACTCTTCTTCAAAGTAGTAGAAAAGATCAACTATATCTTTGGATAACCAGTTCTTATGCTTTATTTGTAGGAAAACCTCCCTCTGAAATTAAGAACTTTCTTGATTTCAAAATATCATATAAAAAATAGTATTTTTTAAAAAACTATAATCTATATAAAAGAATTTAATAATTATCTTAAAAATCTAGATTATATACCATTTAAAAGATACACAATAAATAGGTTGTCCACCCAAATCTAAAATGTTGGGTGGATTTTTTACCATGGAATGAAATCTAAATTTAAATATATATAATACTTAAAATACCCTGTAAGATATCACAACTTTTTTTATATGTATATCTTACAGAGTACAATTTATTTTATATTCTTATTTTTTATCATCAAAAGATATAAAGACTTTTAACACTTCCTGAAATTTATTCTTTTTTAAAACATCACTTATTATGCCTATTAATTCATAGCTAGAGGTTTTTTCATTATCTTTTCTTACTCTTTTAACTGCAGATGTTATATCTTTCACTATGGCATTTAAATCTGATTCTGTTAAATGTACATCCTTAATATCCCTAGCTGAATTAGCTATACTTGTTCTTAATTTACTTTCATCAAAATCTTCTAAATTTCCACCCTTTTTTATAATCTCCATATATGTTACCTCCTTTTAAATTTCTAATTAATTTTAATATTGTAAATTACATTGTTTTAACTATAAAGATTTATTTTTTAGTTAATGTAAATATACAATAAGTTTTTTAATTTATTATAATTATACAAAAATTTCTATACACTAAATTATGAATATATTTAAATATACATTTAAACTAATTCATTATAAAGAATTCATACTCAAACTATACACCTAAACTAATTTATTATAAAAAATTCATACTCAAACTATACACCTAAACTAATTTATTATAAAAAATTCATACTTAAACTATACATCTAAACTATTAATAGTTTTACTAATGATAATATATATTATCATTAACTAAAGAATCTTTTAATAAATTTTACTATATTTATACATATTTCTCAAGATATTTTTGTAATCTTCATAATTTTTAAACCATTTTAATCTATTTTAATCTATTCTTTTAAAAATTAAAGTAAAACCAGCTAAAATAGTTGTGTTTCTACCTAACTCAAAAATCACATAATTCATTCTTAAATATAATTATACAATATAGATCAAGCTCAATGTTTATTTGGACTATCTAAAGAAATATTTACTGATTTAAGAATGCAAAGAAAAAGTAGCAGTGTTATTGACAACTTTGAAGTAATATTAAATTATGATAATTTAAAAGTCACCTTAAAAGCAGATATGTTAGTTAGAGAAAAAGATACTCACTTTACAGTTTTAGGTACAAAAGGTTCCTTTATTAAGTATGGAATGGATACACAAGAAGAAAATTTTAAAAGTAGATTAATCCCAAAGAAATATATTTTAAATTTATATCTTTTCATAAACAATAACAACCTATAAAAAAGTCAATAATAAAACCTTAACTAAATAAAAAAAATTTTGTATAATACTATACAAAATTTTTTTTACTTCAGACAATTTCTTTTTTGTTTTTATACATCCTATAATCTGCTATTTGTATTAAGTCCTTTATGGTTTTATTCGCATGTTCATTATATTCTACTAGACCAAAACTTAAACCCATCTTATATTCTAAATCTTTTCCCAATTCATCTATTTCCTCTTGAATTTTAGATAATATCTTATTTGCATTTTTCATATTAGAGTTTAAAAATACAATTATAAATTCATCTCCACCATATCTAAAAATGAAATCCTTTTTACTTATATTTCTTTTTATTATACTGCATAGAGTTTCTAATACATAATCTCCTACATGATGGCCATAGGTATCATTTATATATTTAAGATTATTCACATCAGCGAAGGTTATAATTAGATTTTTTTTATTAATCTTTGCTAATTTTATTTCTGTATTAAGTTTTTCCAAACCTAATGTTCTATTAAGTACAGATGTAACAGGATCTTTTCCAAAAATATATTTCATTCTCTTTATTAATTTATCTTTTTTATTTAATTCTTTTATCAATTCATTTCTAGACATATGATTATAATTCACAAATAACCACCTCTACTAATTTCAAATATTACCTATGTATATTTTACAATATTATCCAGTCGAAATTTGTCCTTTCTAGAGATGATTTAAAAAACATTTTGAAAATTATCCCATTACTTTAAAACTTATATCATTATGAATCTCTATACAACCTATTTACTTTAAATATTTGAGCAAATTGCATAATTAATAAATTTCAAATACACATATAAAATATTGTACTTAAATAAATATATTAATGCAAATTTTGATATTATTATATTTCAAAATGAATTATGCAATTTTCTCATTTATAAAATTCAAATAAATTTTATAAAAAATCTTACCTAAACTTTTAAATTTTATATATTATATTACATCTTTACAAGCTATAGAAAGCATTACATCGTCTGCTTTATAAAATCCATCTTTACATAACATTCCAAGATTGTTTATTGTATCTTCAACAGTATTTCCTATAATTCCTGTGTTGCTTGGCACAATTATATTGTTTAAAGCTAAATAAGCTGATACAACTGCTTCATATGCTGAAGTTGAAAGTTTGATGGCACAGCTTCCCTTAGCTCCATCACATAACATTCCTGTAAGATTTGCTAACATATTTAATATAGCTCCATTTATTTCTTTATCTTTTCCGCCTAAAATCCAAGCTATTCCAGCTGTTGCTCCTATACCTGCTGCTATAGCACAACCACAAATTGCGGATAGTTTTCCTGTATATTTCTTTACAAAGTTATTAACAGCATGGCCGAAAAATACTGCTCTTTGAAGTTTTTCCTTAGAAGCCTTTATATCCTCTGCCACTACAGTAATAGGTAAAATTACACACAAACCTTGATTTCCACTTCCACCACTAGTCATTATAGGGCACATTCCTCCACCCATTCTAAGATCAGAACCTGCAGCAGTCAAAATCCTTGCTAGAGTTGCAGAATCCTTACCTATTTTTCCTTCTTCTTGTAATTTTAAAAGGGAAGATCCTAAAGTTAAGCCCTTTTGTTTTTCTAAGCCTTCTTTTGCAGCCTCTTTGTTCATAACTATTCCATCCATTATAAAATCTAGTTTCTCTATATTAATATCCTCTGTAATTTCTCTTATATCATTTAAAGTAAGTTCTTTTATAAAATCACAATTTTTATTTTCTTTTTTATTTTTATTCTCTTTTTCAAATACTATTTTACCATTTACAATAACTTTATCTATATTAGTATGTCCGCCTCTTAATATTACAACGACTTCATGATTTTCTCCCTTTAAAGTAGCCTCTACAAAAACAGGATCTGTGTTCTCAATAGGATTAAGAGTCACAATTTTATTTTTTATCATTTGTTTTGCTTTATCTAAATAATCACTATTTACATTTTTAAAAACAAATAATCCTTCCTCTGGATATCCACATATTTCTCCAAGAGCAGCTGCAATGTCTAATCCACAAACCTCTGTATTTGGTATAGTAACAGATTTACCATTTTTAAATATATTTTTACTTACTTTTAAATCAATCTTTAAAGTTTTACTTTTCATATATTTCTTGCCTGTTGCTACAGTAAAAGCTACCGCAACAGGTTCAGTGCATCCTATAGCTGGTTTAGTTTCTTCTTTTATTAAATCTAATAATCTTTCTCTTATTTCTTCTTTTGATAATATTGACATCTAAATTCACTCCTTATAAGTTCTATTACTTATAAAATATAGCAATAAGGATGCCAAAGTATTCACTCTTTATAATAGATATACTATAAAAGCTTATATTCCAATAGGTCTAAGTATCTAATTATTTTTTATTTACTCAATTTACAGCTTTTTTACTCTATATTTTTTTTGCATTGTTGCAAATACCCTTATTATTAATTATTTAAATTACTGCCTTATCCATTGATATAAAATATTCTTTGCATTTTTGCAAATTTATTCTCACTTTTGCAAACTATATTTATTTAATTTTCTATACAAGGTAGATAGATTAATATCTAATTCCTTTGCAATTTTTTCTTTACCTTTTCCATCTTCACCATATTCATCCATCATTGATATTAATAAGTTTCTTTCATATTCATAAAGTCTTTCCTGTAAGCCTTTACTATTTCTACTATGGTCCTTAGATATTTTAAAAGACCTTGGCAAATGTTCATTGTATATTATATTTTCCTTTGTAGTATTTACTATATATTCTATTACATTTTCTAGCTCTCTTATGTTCCCAGGCCAGGAATATCTATCAAAATTCTCTTTTACTTCTTTTGATAGTTGTTTAATTGGCAAATTGAATCTTTTGCAAAACTTATTCATAAGATATTCGCTAAGCAATATTATATCTTCTCCCCTATCTTTAAGGCTAGGCAAATATATAGGTATTACATTTAATCTATAATATAAATCCTGTCTAAATTGTCCATGTTTGGCCATGGTTTCAAGATCTCTATTAGTAGCTGCTATTATTCTAACATCTACGCATATTTCTTCTTTACCACCAATTCTATTAAAGCTTTGTTCTTGCAGTACTCTTAATATTTTAGGTTGAAGATGTAATGGCAAATCACCTATTTCATCTAAAAATATGGTTCCACCATTAGCAAGTTCAAATTTCCCCATTTGTCCTTCTCTTTTGGCCCCTGAGAAAGCTCCACCCTCATATCCAAAAAATTCGCTTTCTAATAAATTATCTGGAATTGAAGCACAATTAACAGCTATAAAAGGTGCATTATATCGTTCACTTTCAAAATGTATAGCCCTTGCAAAGAGCTCCTTTCCTGTGCCGCTTTCTCCTCTTAATAATACTGTAGAGTCGGTTTTAGCAATATTTTTAGCAATAAGTTTTACATTTTTTATATTATTACTACTACCCATTATATCTTCAAACTTTATAATTTTACTGCTAGCAAAAAGTTTATAGGCAGCTTGAACTTCATCAATTTTTTTATTAAATTCTATAATATTGCTTACTCTTTCTCCTTTAAATATAATGGGACTACTTTTAATTAAAAAACTTTCATTTTTCCCATTAATACTTATTCTTTTATCTTTATACTCTTTATTTAAAAGTTTAATATTAAAGTTCGATATTGTATCTTTAATATTAGTATTTACCAATGACTTTCCTTCAATATCTAATAATTTTTTCCCTTTATGATTAATATATTTAATTGTTCCATTATTGTCTACACACATTATTCCATGACTTAAACTGTCTATTATATGGTTGGTTTCCTCAGTTTGAATTTGTAATTTTTTTATAGTATCATAATACACAATATTTCCTACAAGTAATGTGCTTAATCTATCTAAAAATATTATCATAGAGTCAAATTCTTCAGATATTATATTAAGTTGCTTTTCATTAAAAATATTTATACCAATTACCCCTATTACTTCTCCATCCATAATTATGGGGTAACCTATAGTTGCATATTCTGTGCATTTATCCTTTGCCTCACAGCTTTCACATACAGATAAATTTACCTTTTTTTCATTATCATTTAAATATCTTCTTATATGATTAGTCTTTTTCTCTTTTATAACTAATTCAAATAGGCATTTCCCTGGTATTTTATTTCCTATAAATTTTTTATACTTACCTGTGGCAGCAATTCTATTAAAATTTTTATCAATTATAGTAACATCAACCTTAAGAACTGCAGCTATAGCTTCTGCTACTTCTTGAACAGAACTCTTTATACTATTTAAAGACACTTTTATTCGTTACGTAAAACTTTGAAAATGATTTTTCTAAAAGATACTGCTTTGTTTTAACGTAACTCCTCCTCTCTTTTATTTCCTATATCATAAAAATCATATCTTATACTAAAATATTTCTATGATTAATATCTTTATGTTTATAATGTTTATTTTTAATTTAGACTCACTAATTAAAATTTAAAAATCTTATAATTAATTCACATCTAATTTTATCATTTAAATTTAGATTGTACATAATACCACCCATTTCTGTATAGTCTCAGCAACTTACATTACAATGGATATATTATGTATATGGTTTTTCTAAGCAGTAATTACTACTAAAATTATACTCTAAGTGGAACTTACTTTTGCATATTTTTCATTAAAGTTTTTATTTAATTATATTAAGACATACATATATAAAATTTAATCTTTATATTAATATACCATAACATTTATAATAAATATGTTTTTAATATGGGGGACGGTTCATAAAGATTTGCTATTTTTATAATATATTTTTATGAACTGCTCCTCATATTTTACATTAAGAATTCATATTTCATGAGATATTTTCATGAACCGTCCCCATGATTTACATTACAATTTCATTTTTGCAATATATTTTCATAAACCGTCCCTGCTTCTCAATTATAATAATAGTAACTTAAGCTAGTTTCTTTAATCTTTCTTTTTATTATATTAAAAATATGGTATACTTAGCTGATTTAACTTATAAAAAGCTAAAAATATATTTGAAAATTGAAAGGTAATTTATTATGATAAAATTTGAAGAACTAGGTCTTAGTAATAGTATAATAGATATTCTTAAAAATCAAAGAATTATTGAGCCAACACCAATTCAAGAAGAAAGCATTATGTTAATAAAAAACGGTAATGATGTTATAGCTGAAGCGCAAACTGGAACTGGAAAAACCCTTGCATTTTTACTTCCAATGTTTGAAAATATATCCCCTGATATAAATGCAATTCAAGGTTTAATAATAACCCCCACAAGGGAACTTGCTATACAAATAACTGAGGAAGCTATGAAGTTAAAAAAAGCCAAAGATTTGAATATTTTAGCTGCCTATGGTGGTAAAGATATAGGATCACAAATAAAAAAACTTAAAAATAATATACACTTAGTAATTGCAACTCCTGGTAGACTTTTAGATCACATTAATAGAAACACATTAAATTTTAAAGATCTAAAAACATTAGTATTGGATGAAGCTGATGAAATGCTACTTATGGGATTTAAAAATGAAGTTCGATCTATCATAGAGAATACACCAAGAAAGCGTCAAACTCTATGTTTTTCAGCAACAATGAATTCTGAAGTTAAAAAACTAGCCTATAAAAATATGCGTGACCCAAAACTAGTAATAATAGAAAAAGAAGAAGTAACTCTTAAAAATATCAAACAAGTTTTAATAGAAACCACTGACCGAAGAAAACAAGAAGACTTGTGTAAAATTTTAGATGAAGAAAATCCATTTATGGCTATTATATTTTGTAGAACCAAAAGAAGAGTTGATAATCTTGAGGAAGACCTTTATAAAAAGGGCTATAACTGTGAAAAACTTCATGGTAGCATAACTCAACCAAAACGTGAAAAGATAATGCGTTCCTTTAAAAATCTAGAAATTCAATATTTGATAGCTACAGATGTAGCAGCTAGAGGCCTTGATATTACTGGAGTTACTCATGTTTTTAACTATGATATTCCAGAAAATGCTGAAAGTTATATACACCGTATAGGCAGAACTGGAAGAGCTGGTGAAAAAGGTTATACATTCTTATTTGTAGCACCCAAAGATGAAGCCACTTTAGCTACTATAGAAAAAGAAATTAAATTAAAAATTCCTAGAAGAATTTTAACAAATTCTAAAGAAGATTAATGATCTTACTCTAAATCTTTTAAAATATTAATAATTAAATATAAAATAGGCGTATCTTAATTTTAAAGTGAGATACTCCTTATTTTTACTATTTATATAAGGGGACGGTTCATGAAAACTTGCTATTTTTATAATAAACTTTCATGAACTGTGCTTATATTTTACATAAAAGTTTCATACTTTTTTAATAAACTTTTATGAACCTCACCATATTCTGCATTAGAATCTCATCTTTTTATAATATACTTTCATGAACCGTCCCTATATTTTGCATCAAAATTTCATCTTTTTATGATATGTTTTTATGAACCGTCCCCACTTTTGTACATACTGTTATAGTATAGGTTATTAGCCTACAATCTTAGAAATGTCAAAATTACAAAATGGAATAAATTTGGTAGTTTCCCAAAAAACCACCTTGGACATGCTTCTTTATCTAACGTATAATGTGAAATATGAATTTTCACAAAAATTTTAAAATAAATTCAAAATGTGAATCTTCAAAAAATATTTTAAGGTAGGTGTTACGATGAATAAATCTTCCATAAGAAAACTTATGGCTACTTCAGTGCTTACTGCAGTTATGGCAATGTCAAATATGCAACTAGTATCTGCTGCATCTAACTGTAACGTAAATTCAAATAAAGTTACTACTAGCTGTAAAAAGGTTCAAACTAATGGTATAAAAAATTTGTCTAACTGTGTAAAAAATCAAACTAATGCTGCAAAGGATCTATCTAACTGCATAAAAGATCAAACTAACTGTGGCACAAAAGTAGAAAAGACTTCTAATGGTAATACTGACTCTAAAAAAGTAACTAATAACACAAATACAACAAACAAGAATACTAACACTAACACAAACACAAATAATAGTGGAAATACAACAGCTACTAAGCCTAATGAAGCTAAACCTGATTCAAGTATAGCAGCATTAGAACAAGAAGTAGTTACACTTGTTAATGCAGAAAGAGCAAAGGCTGGATTACCAGCACTTAAAGCTAATGCAGAACTTTCAAATGTAGCAAGACTTAAATCTCAAGATATGATTGATAAAAAGTATTTTTCACATACATCACCAACTTATGGATCACCATTTGACATGATGAAAAAATTCGGAATAAAATACTCTGCAGCAGGAGAAAACATCGCTTCCGGATACCCTACAGCTAAAGCAGTTATAGATGGATGGATGAATTCACCAGGCCATAGAGCTAATATATTGAATAAATCTTTCACTGAAATAGGTGTTGGACTAGCTAAGAGTTCTGATGGGACATACTATTGGACTCAAATGTTTATAAATCCTGGTAAATAAAACTATATAAATAATAGGAACTGTTTTTACAGTTCCTATTATTTACATTAAAACATACGAATTTATTATGAGTATACTCTTATAATACATAAGTCTATCTTTTAAAACAATAATATTAAATTTTATGACTTTATGCTTTATTAAGTATATTTATTATTTCATCTCCACAACAATAATAAATATAAGATTAACTTTATAAATTATTAGTAAAATTAAGTACTTTATAAATGCATTATTATCTATATTTACACTTTAAAAATTAAATCTATCTCCCTTTTGATACTAGCTTATTTAAGATATTTTTATAATTTCTCTAATTATATCTAAAATTCCTTCCTCAATATAATCTTCTCTTACATTTGTAGCATTTAATTTAAGAATCTTTTCCCGTTTAAATGTATTTAAATAATGTTCTTTCTCTGTAGCTACAATAATGGATTTCTTTTTTAATCTATCTATAAGCCTTTCTCTATTTACTTTATCATTAAGAATTATATATGTATGAATACATGGATTTTTAATAGGATTATATTGAAAAATATCACTATGGCTTTCATATTGTTTTTGTAAAATCCAATCTAAGCATTTGCTTCTTAAAAAATAAGATTTCTTTATCTTTTCTTTATGTCTTTGAAACATACCACTTTTAATATAAATTTCTAAGGCTCCTTGAGAAATCATAGAACTATCTACATCCATAAGTCTTTTATGTTTTCCAAAGCTTTCTAAAAGAACATTAGGAATAACTGCAACACCTATTCTAAGTCCAGGGAATATAATCTTTGAATAGCTCTTTAGATAGATTACATGAGAAAAATCTCCATAGGCATATAAGGGATCAGCTTTTGGATCTTGTTCTAAATCTGCTAAATAATCATCTTCTACAATAAATACATCATATTTTTCTGCTAACTTTACAATAGCTTTCTTTTCCCTTTGAGAATAAGAAGTACCTAAAGGATTATGAAATCTAGGCATAGTATAGAAAAATTTAATTCTTTCTTTTTTAAATAATTTCTCGAGTTCATTTAAATCAATGCCTTTATCCGTTCTTTTAATACCCAATACAGGCACATTATGAGTCTCTAAATAATCTATGAATAAATGATAACTAGGTTGCTCTATTAAAACAGTTTCTTTTTTATTGGGGAAATTTAATGTTGTTAGTATAGCTAAAGCTTGCTGAACTCCAGAGGTAATGAAAATATTATCTTTATTAGCAAAAACCTGATAATTAGCTAAATGCTTTTGTATTACATTAATTAAGGAAGGCAATCCTTTAGGTGTTCCATATATAAATAATTCATTCTTATATATATCAATAGCTTCATTGATGCAATGCTGAAAATCTAAATAAGGAAAAACCTGTGGATCTGGAGCTGAAGATGCAAAATCTAATAATACTTCTTTATTCTTATTTGTAGTATTCTTTCTTTTTACAACATAATAACCACTCTTAGGTATGGAATATATACTATGTTGTCTCTCTAGCATTTCTAAAGCTTTTATAATAGTACTTTTATTACAAGAATAAATCTTAGTAAATTCACGAATAGAAGGTAACTTATCTCCTTCTTTATACTCTCCACCTTGAATTAAACCTTCAATATGATTTAATATTTCTAAATACTTATACATACATTTCCACCTTCATATAAAATCTGTACCGGTATAGATATCTTTTATTCATATTGTACCACAGCTAGTAATCTACTAACATATAAATATACCATGGTGTAAAGTTTTAAATTTATACTAAAATATAAACTTTGGAGGAATGTATACAATGAAATTTTCACATAAAAAAAAGCCCTATATTTCCGCTATTTTATATGCTCTTATAATAGGTTTTTCATTTTTATTTTCAAAAATAAGTTTAGCTTTTGCAGATCCTTTAGATATACTAGCACACCGTTTTACTGTATCCTTTATATTCGCTTTTATATCTGTTTTATTAGGATGGATAAAATTAGATATAACTAAAAAAGATTTTATCTCTATTTTACCCCTATCCTTATTTTATCCAGTTATGTTCTTTGGTTTTCAAATTTTTGGATTAGTTTATATTTCTTCTTCTGAAGCAGGAATTATTCAAGCAACTATTCCTATTTTTACAATGATATTTTCAGTAATATTTTTAAAAGAAAATCCTAAACTATTGCAAAAACTATCAATCTTTCTATCTGTAGCGGGAGTAATATATATTTTTTTCATGAAAGGAGTAAACTTAAGAAGTAATATATTTATAGGTATAGTGCTTATTTTATTATCTGCACTTTCTTCCGCTGGCAATAATATATTAGCAAAAAAATTATCAATAAACTATAAACCCATTTCTCTAACTTATATGGTAATTTGTATAGGATTTATATTTTTTAATGTTATGTCTATTATTAATCATAGTTTAAATGGTACTCTTAATCTTTATTTTAAACCCTTTGCCAATCCATTATTTATAATTTCAATATTTTACTTAGGAATACTATCTTCCCTTGTTACATCTTTTTTATTAAACTACTCCTTGTCTAAAATAGAGGCTTCCAAAATGAGTGTATTTAATAATCTTTCTACATTAATAACCATTATGGCGGGAGTAATATTTTTAGGAGAAAAATTACAATACTTTCATATAATTGGATCATTCATGATTATACTTGGAATAATTGGTACAAATTTTGGAGATAAGATGTCCTAAACTTTTATAAAATCAATATAAAAAATTAAAATCTAATAGTTTAATACAAAACCATTTAATATAAATTAAATACTTGAGAAAATTGCATAATCCATTTTTAAATATAAATACATTGCATTGATATATTTACTTAAACACAATATGTTGTATATGTATTAGGAATCTTTTAATTATGCAATTTCCTCACTTCATAAATGTATTATTATCTATATTTACATTTTAAAAATTAAATCTAATTCTATTTTGACACACTTTTTTAAGATGTTTTTATAATCTCTAAAATTATATCTAAAATTCCTTCTTCAATATAATCTTCTTTTACATTTGTTACATTAGCCAACATAACAAATTCGTGAATTTCTTTACAACAAAAAAAGGCACCTCCTTTTGAAGTGCACCTTAAAATATTAGGTTTACTTTTAACTTTTGATTACACTTCATGTGTGGATGTCTTTTTCTATTTATCCCATGATTCTCAGCTCTAACACTTCCATCTTGTTGAAAATTAGGATAAAGAATAGCACGTTCCTATGTAACCTTCTAAGCTTTAGTTAGAGCGAATACTCCTCCTGAAGCTTAGAAATCTATTTATAGTATTTTTTTAATTCTATCAAATGCCTGCTCTAATTCTTCTAAACCTACTGTACAAGCAATTCTTATGTATCCTTCTCCATACTTACCAAAGGCATTTCCTGGTATTGCCACTATATGTGCTTTATTTAATAAATCATCACAAAATTCTTCAGAAGTTTTACCTGCTTCCTTTATATTTACAAAAATATATATGCCCGCCTTAGGTTTAAAAGCACTTAATTTTGCTATGGATTCTATTCTGTTATATGCATATTCCATTCTTTCTTTGAACTCTTTTTTTATTTCATCTACAATGTTATCCCTATTTTTAAGAGCATATATGGCAGCTCTTTGAGAAATTGTGGGAGCAGAAAAGCATATACCTTCATTAATATTTTTCATAGTGTTAATTATATAATCTGGAGCAGCTACATAACCAATTCTCCATCCAGTCATGCAAAAATCCTTTGAAAAACTACCTAAGGTTATTGTTCGCTCTTTCATACCTTCTAAAGAAGCTATAGAGCAAAATTCCTCGTAATATGCGAAACCATCATAAACCTCATCAGATATTATAACTAAATCATTTTCTATGGCTATTTTGGATATTTCTTTTAACAATTCCTTAGGGAAAAATGCTCCGGTAGGATTATTAGGAGAGTTTAATACTATAGCTTTAGTTTTTATATTTATCAATTTTTTTAATTTATTAGGGCTTATATTGAATTCATCCTCTTCTATGGTTTCAAGCTCAATAAATTTACCACCTACCATTTCTATTTGTTCTTTGTATGGAGTAAAATAAGGAGAATGTACTATTACCTCATCTCCAGGGTTTAAAATAGATTGTAAAGCTAAATACATACCGTGACAAGCTCCCACCACTGCCATAATTTCATTTTTCTTAAAAGTTATATTGCGATCTTTTTTATAAAAATTAATAATACCCTCTATTAATTCTTTATCTCCTGTAGGGTCTGAATATCTGGTATATCCCTTTTTTGTATCCTTAAAAGCAGTCTGTATAATGGATTTATCCGTTATTATATCTGGATCTCCTAGGCTTAAATCAATTATATCTTCAAACTTATTTTTCAAATTAGCAGTTTCTGACATTAAATTATTCTCATTTCCTTTATACTTATGAGCTAAAAACTTATCTTTCATAACATACTCCTTTTCTAAACTAAATTATTTTACTTAGAAAGTCCTTTGTTCTTGAATTTTTAGCATTATTAAATATACCCTCAGGGGTGCCTTCCTCTAGTATTTTTCCTTCATCCATAAACATTACTCTATCTCCAACTTCCTTTGCAAATCCCATTTCATGAGTAACCACTACCATAGTCATCCCCTCTAATGCTAAATCCTTCATTACATTTAAAACTTCGCCTACCATTTCTGGGTCTAGAGCTGAAGTAGGTTCATCAAAAAGCATCACATCTGGCTCCATAGCTAAAGCTCTTGCTATGGCTATTCTTTGTTTTTGCCCCCCAGAAAGCTGAGAAGGATAAAAACTTGCCTTATCCTCTAACCCTATTTTTTTTAATAGTTTCATTGCAATCTCATTTGCCTTTTCTTCTGAAAGCTTTTTTACCTTTATTGGAGATATAGTTATGTTTTCTAAAACAGTTTTATGAGGAAAAAGGTTAAATTGTTGAAAAACCATGCCCATTTTTTCTCTTACTTTATTAATATTTGTTTTTTTACTTGTTATATCTTCATCTTCAAATATAATATTCCCCTCTTCCGGATATTCAAGTAAATTTAAACATCTTAAAAATGTACTTTTCCCTGAGCCACTAGGTCCTATAACCACCACCACTTCACCTTTATCTATATGAGTATTTATACCTTTTAATATATGATTTTTACCAAAGCTTTTATTCAAATTTTTAATTTCTATCACTTACTCTCATCCTCCTTTCAGCTACTCCAAGTAATTTTGATAATGTAAATGTCAATATAAAATACATTACTGCAGCTACAAGTAAAGGTTCAAAAGGTCTAAAAATATTTCCTCTAACAGTATCTGCATTATACATAAGTTCATGTATTCCTATTATAGATACTATAGATGATTCTTTAATTATTGTAATAAACTCATTCCCTAAGGCTGGTAAAATATTTTTAAAAGCTTGAGGTATTATAATATTTCTCATTGACATAGATTCTGACATCCCTAAACTTCTTGCAGCTTCCATTTGTCCTTTATCTACTGCTTGTATTCCAGCTCTTATTATTTCTGCCACATAGGCTCCACTATTAATAGATAATGCTAATATTCCAGCGAAAAAATCTGGAAAATTACTTCCCAATATTGGTACTTCAGGAAACCTTATACCTATAGTTGGCAATCCATAATATATTATATATAATTGCACCAAAACCGGAGTTCCCCTTATAAATTCAATATAAGATACAGCTATATATTTTAAAATTTTATTTTTAGATAATTTCATTAGAGATAATAATAATCCTAAAATAGTTCCTATTACTACAGTGAAAAATGCTAATATAATAGTATATTTTGCACCACTTGTGAAAAATGAATAATATTTACTTAAAAATGAAAAGTCCAAATTACTCCCCCCTTATAATAAAATCATAAAAGGGGCTGTCGTATTAAAGAATTTACACACAATATACTGTTTTACAAATTTAAAGTTAATACAATATATTGTAAAATTTATTATTAGCGCGACAACCACCTTTATGTTTTGAGTGTATTATTCTACTTCTTTACTAGCTTCTGTAACAAATTTCTCTATGCTTTTTTCTTTAATAAGTTTATCTAAAGTTTTATCTATAACATCTACTAAATCTTTATTACCTTTTTTTACAGCTACAGATGCACCCTTATCCTTATTTTCAAATTTAACATTTGAAACCGCTAGATTTTTACCATTCTTAGCATAAGAAAGCGCTACTGGATTTTCAAGAACTAACCCATCTACTTTTTTATTCTGTAATTCTAATACTAAGTCAGTAACTTTACCTAAGGATTTAATTTCTGAGTTTGTCATTTCTTTCTTTGCTACTTCCTCTTGAGTTGTACCCTTTTGTACTCCAATTTTCTTACCTTTAAACTCATCTAGTGATTTAAATTTGTCTTTATCCTCTGCTCTAACCACTACACTTTGCATAGCTTGGTAATAAATCTTTGAAAAATCCACACTCTTTTTTCTATCCTCTGTTGGATTCATTCCCGCAATAACTATATCAACATTTCCTGATTGTAGTGCTGCTAATAATCCATCAAATTTCATATCTTTAACTTCTAATTTTACGCCTAAATCCTTTGCTATTTCCTTTGCTATTGTAATATCAAATCCTACTATTTCATCTTTTCCATTTATAGTTTTATGGAATTCATAAGGTGGATAATCTGCGCAAGTACCTACAACTAGTTTTCCACTTTCTTTAATTTTATCTACCTTTGATTTTCCCTCATTACCTGCAGTGTTCTTTCCACAGGCAACTAATGATATTACCATAGTTAATGAAATTATAATTGCCCCTAATTTACCTAATATTTTTTTACTCATTTTCATTCACTCCTTATTTAATTTTATTGTATAATTATGCATATACATTTCTTTATTATGATTTATCTGATGACTTTCCACCCTAATACTTCCATCGCACTCTGTGAAAGCGATTCGTACCAAATCAAAGATTTGGACTTTCTACTTTTCTTCAAAATGGGAGTAAAGAGCAGCTACGTCCCTAAATAATAATTTCTCCTAAAGGATAACTACTTATATATAAGTAGTAAAACTCCTAAGAATTCTGTTAATAAACTTTAGTAGGAGTAAAAACTCCCTCTGAATCTAAGACCTCTGTTTATACTTCTATAAAATTCTTATCTATAATGAATTCCAATAATATTCAAGATTATATTATTGTGAATATATAGGTAATAAGCTACCACCATCTGGCATCAGATATATTTCTTCATTTTCCTTTAAAATTTCATTTATTATACTTTCATCTTTAAATACCCTAATTCCAGCTTTACTAACTAGGTCTTCTTTTATATCAGATATAAGAATGAGTTCATATTCCTTTGCAATACTGCATATTAGATAAGCTGCAAACTTTGAAACAGTAAACTTTCTTCTTAACTCTGCCTCTCTTTCTTCATTATTATTAAAATTATTTATGATTTCTTCTACTTCCTTATTTCCTATGCCCTCTACACACCGTGTAAAAAGAATTATCTTTCCACTTTTTTTAACTGCTTCTTTTGCATTACTTAATGCTTTAGAGGATTGATATAAGTTAATATCCTTTGGGAATCCACCGGAAGACACAATTACTGTATCCTTTAATTTATTAATTTTTACACCATTACTATCTTTCAAAAGTTCACAGCCTCTTTCAAAGGCTTTTGCATAATCTCCTGCAACTGCTTCAGTAATATTACCTTTAGAATTCATTATTACATTTAACAAAAATGAAGGCTTTATCATATTACAGGCCTCCATCATATCTAAATGCATAGGATTATTTTTTAAATTTCCACAACTACAGTTAGGATTTATGCCATTTTTATCAGAGTTTAAAACTAATGAATGATTTGCCATTATGGTTTCATAAGAACTTATACCAGGTAAAATAGATTTTCTTCCCCCTCCAAATCCAGCCATATCATGAAAGGTTATACCTCCTGTAATAATTACCTTTGTACACTTTTTTACCAACTTATTAACAAATACAGGAGTTTTAAAAGAGGTTTCTCCTATATACACCATTTCATCTTTATCTTTAGAATAATGATCTATAATTTTAAACCTTTTAAATAGGTTCTCCCCTAAAATTTTTATATGTTCTTCTTTACTTTGTTTTCTATGAGACCCTAAAGCACATAAGAAAACTATATTTTCATCTTGTATTCCACTTTTTTTTATTTCTTCAATAAGTATAGGCAGGAAAACACTAGGCTTTTGCCATAGTCGTGTTACATCGGATATAACAATACAAAGCTTATCTTCTGGAGTAACAATTTCATTTATTTTTTTAGATCCTATAGGATTTAAAAAAGCTCTTTTTATAACTTCTTCCTCTTTTTTCTCTGATAGAAGATTTTTATCTAGAATCTTTACATTATGACTAGGTTTAAATAGTATTTTTTTATACCCATTCCCGTACTTTAGATTACTTTCTTCCAAATAAACACCCCACTTTCCTAAAATTATATGTACATTCTCTTTACCGGCTTTAAGGAATTTTTTAAATTATACAATGAATATTTATGCATGTCAAGTGTAATTTTATTCACATAAATTAAAAATTTTCAGAATAATTATAAATTTAAATAAAAAAAACCACACTCCAGTTTAATACTGAAATGGGTTTTTAAACAAACATTTTCTTTTAAAACTCTATATTCATTTAATTATATTCTTCTCATATATCCTTTTATCTATTTTATATTGAGTTTTTACATGCTTTAAAAAATGAATTATGATTAATATAAAGTCTAACTATATTTCTATAATATTATTCCATAATTTTTTCTAAAAAAACTTCTCCAATATTAGCCTTTAGCTTATATCCTAGATGTTCCAGGCTATTTTTAAGTGCAAATAATGCATAAGCTACTTTATCAATTTTAGCATTTTCACCCATATGGCCTATTCTTATGACTTTACCTTGAAGATATCCAAAGGAACCTGCTATGATTACATTATATTTATCCTGCATATATGTTCTTAAAGCTTTGTCCTCTACTTCTTTAGGAAGTTCTATAACAGTAACGGTATTTGAATAGCCATGTTCTAAATAAAGGTTAAGTCCGCTTTCTACTATAGACTCTCTGCAAGCCTTTGCTATTTTTTTGTGTCTTGATAGTATATTCTTGTCCTCTAAAATATTATCTACTGCCACTTTTAATCCAACTATATCACTTATAGGTGGAGTGTATGGGAACCATTTATTTTTATAGTAATCCTTCCATGCAAGAAGATTACAGTAATATGAAGCTATAGGTGTTTTTCTTTTTTCTATAGCTTTAAAAGCATCCTCACTTATGCTAACAAATGATAGTCCTGGAGGAGCTGACATACATTTTTGTGAAGCACCAAGAACCATATCTATCTTCCATTCATCTACCTTAAGTTCCTGTCCACCCATAGCTGATACAGAATCTACTACGGTTATTATGCCTTTTTCTTTAAGCATTGGACATATCTTTGATATATCATTAATAACTCCTGAAGGTGTATCACAATGCACAACAGTAGCATATTTAAAATTACTATCATTCTCTAAAAATTTTTTTAATTTTTCTATGTCTACATTATTTTTTCTATCATCTTTAAAAAATACTACTTCTCCTCCGTATATTTCTACAAAATCTGCAAAGCCTTCACCGAAAATTCCATTATCAATTACAAGAACTCTGTCATTTTTTTCTGTTAATGAAGCACAAGCTGCTTCTAATCCTAGTATACCCTCTCCACTTAATATTCTTACCTGATTTTTAGTTTTTAAAAATTCTCCTATTTTTTCACAGGTTTCTTTATAATAATCATAAAATTGTAAATCTAAATCTGGGTTTGTTGTTTCCATAGCCCTTGCCATTCTAACATTTTCCCTTACTGTAGTAGGGCCTGGTGTCATAACATATGGTACCTTCATATAACCAAATCCTCCTATTTATATCTCCTGTACATTCCTATGTACTAATTAAATTTACTTATTTTTAAACATATCTTACTAGAATTATATTCCACTTATTTTATAAACTAAAGTGAACCCATACATTGTTAGTAATTCTTATACTTTCATCTGTAATATTTATTTAACCAAAAAAATTGCAGGATTCATTTTGAAATATAATTATATAAATATATCAATACATTATATTGGTACATTCACTTAAACACAATATATTCTATGCCTATTAGAAATCTTTTAATTATGTAATTTATTTAATTAAATACATATGTAAAACTTAATGATATAATTGATAAATATAAGATATACTCTAGCTAAATTATATATATTTCAAAGAAAGGATTTAATATAATGAAAAAAAGAAAAATAATTACTATAACATTTCCTGCATTGATTATGACCATAATAACCATAATTTCATTTAAAAATATGCTTAATTTTAATGGCATAGATTTTAAAGGTATATTTATTATTTCATTAATTCTTTTATTCCCTATATTATTTGTAATCCAAGGAATAATATGTGCTATAAACCATACAAACATATTTCTATCCTTTGGAGTATCTATATTAGATTTTATAATATTAATGTTTGTTTATATGAATGAGTCTGCATTTATTTATAACTTAATTTATTTAGCTTGCGGAATTATAGCCTATTTAATAACTAAATCTATAAAAAAAGCCCAATCATCTAAAAATTATTAATTTATATCACTTTAGGAAAACCTTCTATACCAACATCTATATGAGGAATTACATTTTCCAATTTTCATAAAATGATATAAAGATGTCTTAAAATAAAAATAGCTTTAATTTTAATATAGTAAATAAAAATAATATATGTAATAACCATACAAATAAGCTTTAGCAGTTCTTAATTTAACAGAATTAAATTTTTTTGTAATTCCTCACGGAAGGTGAGAAGCTAGTAGTGAAACCAAGAATGGTGCCTCTACTTGACAAAAAAATTTTAATTTAGTCAGAGTTAAAATTGCTTAGTAAAATGAATGGATTTATGAATGGATTATTTATATTTAAGGTTTTAAAATTAAAGCTATTTTTAAATATTTCATCTTTAGTTTGTAATAAAATTTCATGAACCGTCCCCTTGTTTTTCTGTTTATTTAATTATTAACCACTCTTTAAAATTATGTGCCATGTCTTGTAATTCATTTAAAAATCTAGTTACGTGATAGCCATCACAAACTGCATGATGGATTTGTATAGAAATAGGTATTAAAGATTTAGCATTTTGTGCGAAATATTTGCCATAAGTGATTATTGGTAAAAGATATGGATATTTTCCATCTGAATAAACATTAAGATTAGCTCCTGTAAAGCTAATCCATGGAACACAAGAAACAGGAAAGGTATTCTTAGGTTCATTTTCCTTTGCAAAGAGTCTTTTAACATCACTATGTTTTTCTATATCTAAAAGACAATTATTATAAAATGTTTTAAAATTATCAGAGTACTCTGTCCAAATATTACTAAAACTTTCATCATCTTTATGGAATATAGTGAAAGAAGGACTCATACTTTCCCAATAACCTAAGTTTCCCTCTTCATCAAAAGAAGTGCGCAATTCTTTATGTTTATTTACTATTTTAGAAGTCATATAAATTAAAATAGGATATAATTTTATATTATTTCTCTTTACTCTCATAAGTAAATCTGTAAACTCAATATTAGTAGTCATACTATAAGTACATTTAATATCTTTCATATAATAATCAAAATAAGCTTTTCTATTCCAATTTTCTTTATCTATTAAATTAAACTTCACAAAATCAACTCCTACTCATATATCCTGTGATAAGCATATTCACCCTTAAAAAAGATTATTTTATGCCTACATTATATATATGCAGTATCGTCCATTATGATTAAACTGTTAAATCTTTCAACCTTAAATTCATTATATAAATCTATTGTATTTACCTATTTCCACTATAATACTCATTTAAAATTCCATACTCTTTTTCTATTGTATGTTCAGTTATTTTAAACATAAAAACACTCCCATTAGAGTAGATAGATTCTTTATTTTTAATCTATCTACTCTAATGGGAGCATATTAAAATGGAATAATATAATGTTTTTCAATTGCTATTTTAGATAATTTTTCCTTATGATTCCTTTTTATCAAGAAATTTAATGAATTTATTTTCTGATAATATTTCATTTGTTATAAATTCACCATTAAAGAACAAACTGTATGTAGTAAATGGTGATGGCGCATTTTTAGCACTATCTAAATTTTCATATTTGTTTATAGTTAACTCAATCCCCCTCTCATCAGTTACTTTTTTCATTATTTGAACATATTTTTCTGTATATGGGCATTGATTTGAATAATATACTACCAAACCATCTTTTAAAATCTTACTTTCTTTAGCACATTCTTTAAATGATGGTTTTTCTACATTCTCTTCAAAAGGAAGATACAAAAGTTCATAGTAGGGTTTAGCAGTATCCGCAACTTTAAATCCTTTATATTTTAAATAATTTCCGTCACTTAAAAATGGCATTTTCTTTTTTGATGAAAGTGCAACAATACCTTTTTTACCTTGGTTCTTACTATCATTAATGCATTCATTTAATAATATATTTGATATTCCCTGCCCTTTATAACGTCCAGAGACCCAAAAACAATCCATAACCATATATTCATTTGCATTAATAGGATACCAGGCTTTTTCACCAGGTATATATTCTATAAAAACTTTTCCTCTTATATTTAATTTTTTAAAAATAAGTCCATCTTTGAATCTTTCTTTAAGCCATTCTTTCTTAGACTTAATACAGTTTTCTCCTTTTTTTTCAGTAATAACACAACATATATGTTCTTTATCTATATTATTTTCTGTTATTTGAATGATTTCCACTATAATCTCTCCTTTCATTTCATTAAATAATATCATATAGAATATGACAACATTATGTCATATTAAACTAATTATAAATAAATATTTAATTAAATATTTATTTTGAAGTATAATTTTTATAATTTTTATTTATACTATTTATAACAAGAGGGAGAGTGTATAAGTTAAATTAAATTATAAAAGAAATTGTCTTTTGTGTATTTATTAAGTTTTGTATCTCTCTCTTGTTATATTAATCATATTGACTTACAACTACCTTAGATCTTAAAACTACTGTTTAAATGGTATAAAAATACTCCCCTTTCTAGTAGAAGATTTTTATTTTTTTTAATTTCTACCTTAAGAGGAGCATATCATATGTGAATAATATACTATTATATTAAACTTTTTCTTTCCTTAGTTATTATGTTTAAAAAGATATCCATTAAAATAGTTTATACTAATAAATTAATTACCTATTAAAAAATCTAGAATATTCCATCCAGCTGAGCTCTGAGATTTATACAATTCTGTATAACCACATTTTTTGCAACTTATAGTAATAAACTTTTTATTTTGTATATCAAATAGTTTTGAGAAATTTCCTCCTGTTGCTTGAAATTGATCTGATTCATAGGTCCTATTACCACATTTCGGACATATGTACTGTTGCTTTTCCATGTTGAACCTCCTATAATCTTATATAATTCTAGAATAATTATACCATGTAATAAAAACAATTTATCATACTTTTTAATAAAAATTACAAATATAAATTTAAAACTGAAAATAGGAATCATGATATAAATTAACTTTTTATTCTCCATAAGTTCTGAAATAAAATATAAAAACGCATGAATAACATAACAATAAACAAATACCTTTGGTACACCATGATTTATATTTAATACTGGTATAAACATAATTTTTGGGTTAACTTTTTTATTGTATCAAAATTTTCTAACTCTTTTATAAATAAAAATGCACAATGACTTTAATATCACTGTGCCAAATACTCTAAATTATATTTTTTTATATTGTTACCGTTCCGGTATAAACCTTACCCTTTGTATTATAAGTAACATTAAATACCATATCTGAAAGCCATTGATTAAAAGATGAATTATCGTTAAACTGTTTAAAAATCTCCATATTATAAGTCATTAAAGAAATCATAACTTTATTTAATGCTTTTTGACTTTCAATTTTAGCATTTTGTTTGTCAGAATTTTTCATAGCATTTTGATAATCTTTATCTTTTGCTACCATTTCCGGTATCTTGGCAATCTGCCTTTTTACACGGTCTTCATTTTCCCAAGGTATACTTCCAAAAAGATCATGAAAGTTTGACAATCTATTACTAATTAAATCCAACTTAGGTTCTCTTATTCCTTTGCGATTTGAAGCAACAACAGGATTTATCTCATAACTTTCTTTATCTTCAAGTACTATTGAAATAGTAGCTTGAGCTTCTGCTCTATAACTATCTAAATCTATTGATTCTAGTATTCCCTTTGAATCATCTTTCTCCTTATCATCTGCAGGAAGTTTAGGTATTAGCATATTCAAAAATATACTTAACTTTTCCCATTCTGCATTGCCATAAGGTAAAATGGAAGCTAAAAATCCATAGGTCCTTATAAAAGCTTTAGCCTTGCTTCTAAAATTAACTTGTCCTTCTTCATCTAAATCTTCCTTATAAGTTTTAACGCAAACATCAAGAAGCGGATCAAGTTTCTCTTTACCTGCACCATTTAAATAAAGATATACTATGGTT
This sequence comes from Clostridium sporogenes, assembly GCA_019933195.1. Taxonomy (NCBI): domain Bacteria; kingdom Bacillati; phylum Bacillota; class Clostridia; order Eubacteriales; family Clostridiaceae; genus Clostridium; species Clostridium sporogenes. Next base: position 205,370 of record CP082942.1, on the reverse strand, counting down.
TTTACATGGTAATCACTAAACACTTCATATTTCTTAATCTCTCTTCTTAGTTCATTAAGTTTACTTGGATCTGTTTCATCAGATAAAATAGTTGTTTGATAATATTTTGAGAAAGCTTCCTTTATTGTATTTATATCATTTGCAAAGTCCCAAATAAAAGTATCATGTTTTTGAGGATGAGCCCTATTTAGCCTTGACAAAGTCTGAACTGCATTAATATTTGTTATGACTTTATCAACATACATTGTATGAAGTAATGGTTCATCGTAACCTGTTTGAAATTTGTTAGCTACTATTAAAATTCTATAAGGATAATGCCTTAGTTTCTTTTCAATTTCATTACTTGGAAATCCATTAATACTGCTTTCAGTGAGTTTTTCACCACCAAATTCATACTCACCAGAAAAAGCTATAATTGCCTTATAAGGCGTTTTTCTTTTTACTAGATATTTTGAAATAGCATAATAATATTTAATAGCCTTTTCTTTGCTGCCTGTAACTACCATGGCACGAGCCTTTCCACCAACTTTTCCTTTTCCTATGACCTGATTAAGAAAATGATCAATCATAATTTCAGCTTTCAATTCTATAGCTTTTTCATTAGACTCAACATATTTACGTAGTTTATTTTGAGTCTTCTTTTTATCAAATAAAGGATCATTTTCTATGTTTTTAACAAGCTTATAATAACTACTTATTGTTGTATAATTTTTAAGTACATCAATAATAAAACCTTCTTCTATCGCTTGTTTCATAGTATAAACATGAAAAGGCCTATGTTTTATCTTCCCTTCATCCTTATACGGAATTCCAAACATTTCTAAAGTCTTATTTTTAGGTGTAGCTGTAAAAGCAAAGTAACTTGCATTAGAAAGCATCTTATGCCCTTCTAATATTTTTAAAATTTTATCCTCATCGCTCTCATCATAAATTTCTGATAAAGTCATATTCATTTTTGCAGACATATTTCCACTTTGACTTGAGTGAGCTTCATCAATAATAATTCCAAAATTACTCTTTCTATGATCATTTCCTATACCATTAAGAATATAAGGAAATTTATGTACTGTAGTTATGATAATTTTTTTACCATTTTCAAGAAGTCTTCTTAAATCTCCAGCATTATCTGCATGACCTACAGTATTCCTCATTTGCACAAAGCCTTTAATAGTATTTTTAATTTGTTTATCAAGATTTATTCTATCAGTAACTATAATAACAGAATCAAATATGTTCTTACCACTGATTTTTACATCCACAAGCTTATGTGCAAGCCATACTATAGAATTTGATTTTCCACTACCTACACTATGTTGGATTAAATATTTTTCACCTATACCTTTATTTTCTACATCATTTAAAATAGATTCTACCACTGAAAGTTGATGAAAACGAGGAAATACTTGTTTTCTACTTATTTTTTTCGTTTCTTCATCTTTTTCTTCAATTATTTGAGCATAATTCTCTATAATATTTGAAAGTTCATTTTTTCTTAATATTTTTTCCCATAAATAATCTGTTTTTATTCCATTAGGGCTTAGCGGATTTCCTGCCCCATTATTATATCCCTTGTTAAAAGGTGAAAATAAAGATTTTTTGCCATTCAATTTTGTGCACATCTTAATTTCATTGTCATCTACTGCGAAATGCACCATACATCTCCCAAATCCAAACAAAGTTTCCTTTGGATTTCTATCTATTTTATATCTATATACTGCATCCCCTAAATTTTGTTTTGTTAAATTATTTTTAAATTCACATGTTATTATTGGAAGTCCATTTACAAATATAACACAATCTATAGCAAACTTTGTACTATCCCTTGAATACTTAAGCTGTCTTGTAACACTAAAAATATTTTTAGAATACAATTCTGCTGCCTTGGAGTTTTCCTCCGATGGAGTTAAATAGTATAAATCTAAATTTACAGGATATATTTTAAAACCATTTCTAAGCACATTTATAATTCCATCTTTTGCTATTTTATCATGTAATTTATTTAAAAATTTAACTTTATTTAAATCACTACTTAATACACCTAAAATTTGAAGCTTTTCTGGCTGAGTTTCCTTTAAAAATTTAAATAGTCTAGTTTCATCAACAGCGTACTCTTTATTATAATCAATATTTACTCCTAATTCATAACCATTGTTATGTTGAAGATAATTTACAATAATAGTTTCAAGTCCATCTTCCTTTGCATTACTCACCATTATAACCTGATCTCCTTTATATCTACTTCCTCTCATTATTAATGGCTTCATCTTCTATTTCATAATTAGCTTCATCTATTGAAATATTTCTAACATCAACCTTTCCTGTAACTACATCCGAAATAAGACGAATACCATATTCGGTAATGAGAGAAATTTCTTTATTAATGTGAAGAATACTTTTATCAATTTTATCTATTACCCTTTTAATATACTCTACTATTTTTTTCTGTTCTTCTATAGGAGGAAGAATAGTATAAATATTTATAATCCTTTCTATGGCTAATCCAGGCTGAGCAGCAGATTGAGAATATTGATTTAAGTTCATTGTTTCAATTAAATATTTAGCCCAATTTACATCAACATTTGAATTTGTTGTTACTACAACTGCATGTTCTGAAGCCCATAATCTTCCCTTTACTAAATGAACATTCCCACACAAAGCTCCCTGTCTGCCTATAAGTAAATAATCACCATCATGTGTATATTTATTAAAATATCCTCTTAATCCATTGCCTCCATAAACAGGATACTTTCCTTCTATATCAATTTGTGAAGAAGTTATACAATCCCCACTTTTAAAACTCCCTAAATGTTTTAATTTACACTTTATCCAATGTTTTGGAATTTCCTTTACCCATTGAATATCGCTTTGTTTCATTTCTGATTTATATCTAACTTTACATTCTCCATTTTCAATTTTTAATTTTCCTATTATGACTTCATTTATAAACACTTTTTTTTGCTGTTTTAATAAGTCTATAATTTTTTTCTTTGCTTTTATAAACTTACTTATCTTACTAAGCTTATAATCTAAGTACTTAACTATTTTTATTTGCTCTTCCATGGGCGGGTTAGGCATTTTTGTCCTTAAAAATGTGTCTATATGAATTACTTTCCTAAGTCCAGTATAAAGTGCTCTAAGTTTTTTGCTATTATCTAGTGACAAATAATAATAATATAAATATTTTTCATTAATATTTTCTATTTTAAAAACATTATATGAACCAGTAATCATTCCTTTCATTGAAGATAAACCAACAGTTCGTGGAGTTTCATCCATATCAAATAAACAAAATACTATATTATTAGGATTTACTACTTGGTATGCTTCAAAATCTTTCGGAAATTTTCCCTTTGCATTTTCTAAATCACGTGGTATTATTCCTCTTTTGGTCAAAGATAAAAGAGTATATTTACTATGATTTTCTCCTACTATTTCTTTCTGCACTTTCATTACATTTTTATTTCTTATCATGTTCCAATGCTTAGGTATATGATCTATCCACAACAAATCAGTCTCTTTATATTCTTCATAAGGTCTAAGTTCATTATGAATCTTTAATTTTTCACTTTCCATTGAACTTAACCTCCTATAATCTCATTTAAGAGTCCATCAGTTTCTGATTCAAGCATTTTAATATCTGCCTTTATTTCATCAAGTTCTCTTAACTTAATTGGCTTATAAAAGTATTTTGAAAAACTTATTTTATAGCCTATTTGAGTTTTATTTTTATCTATCCAAGCATCTTTATTAAAAGGTAATACTTCATCTTTAAAGAATTTTTCGATACCACCTTGATGTAATAATGGTATCTCTTCTGTATCTCTTAAATTACTATCTGCTTCGTATTCTACAATATGATATTCACCTTCAATATTTTCATTAAATAATCCATACAAAGGATTTTTTTCTACTTTTTCTGATTTTATTATTTTCTTTATTACCTTTTCTGCTGATTCATCAACCTTGGCAAGATTATTTTTAACAAGATTTAATCTCTTTGAAGACAGTTTAATATTTGAATTTGAAGCTATTTTTTTTAGTTCATCTAAGAACAAGTTATAATTCATTAGTTTTCTATGTTGAAATTTATCTCCTAAATCATAAATTAAATCCATAAGTTCTGTATCTTTTTCTTCTTCACATAACTTACTGAATTTTTCTATATTTTTCTTTGCCAAGTCTACACTTAAACGCAATGGCTTTTCTACAACTATTTTCCAATATCCAAATTCTTTATTATGAAATATTCTTGATTTATCGCTTTCTTCAAAATTTATCAGTATATCGGTTATCACTTTTCTTATTTCAGGTGTTAATTCACAATTTTTATTTCCTTGATTTTTTCTAAGAGGACTTTTTAAATCTGTAGCATCTATAAGTTGGACTTTTCCCATTCTATGTTTAGGTTTTCTATTAGCAACTACCCAAATAAATGTTGCAATGCCAGTATTATAAAACATATTCTCAGGTAATGCTATTATAGCTTCTAGCCAATCGTTCTCTATAATATATCTTCTTAAATTACTTTCACCTTGTCCTGCATCTCCTGTGAATAAAGATGACCCATTATGTACTTCTACAATTCTACTTCCAAGCTCTGTATTTTGTTTCATTTTACTTATTTTATTTGCTAAGAATAGTAATTGTCCATCACTAGAACGAGGAATCATTTTAAAATCAGATTCGTTATTATGCGTTGCTACAAAACGAGGATCCGTAATATGCTCCTTTCCACCTAATTTATTCAAATCTGTTTTCCAGCTCTTACCATAAGGTGGGTTTGAAAGCATAAAATCAAAATTTGTAGTTGAAAATTTATCATTAGATAAGGTAGATCCATAAGCAATATTATCAGCCTGCTTACCTTCACCTTTAAGCAACATATCTGCTTTAGTTATAGCGTAAGTTTCTGGATTAATCTCTTGTCCATATAAATTTATAGAAATTTGTTTATTGTTTTCCTTTGCAAGTTCTTGTAGCCTTTTTTCTGCAATAGTAAGCATTCCTCCAGTACCACAAGCACCATCATATACAAGATAAGAACCATCTTTTATTTTATCTACTACGGGTAAAAAAGTTATATCTGCCATAAGTTCAACAACATGTCGAGGAGTAAAATGCTCTCCTGCCTGTTCATTATTTTCTTCATTAAATTTATGTATAAGTTCTTCAAAAATACTACCCATAGTATGATTATCAAGAGCTGGCAACTTAACTTCCCCATTATCATCAAGAACTGGTTCTACACTTAAATTTATACGAGGATCAACAAATTTTTCAATCACTGCTCCTAATATGTCAGCTTCTATCATTGTATCTATTTGGTTTCTAAATTTAAATTTTTCAAGTATTTCTTGAACATTAGGCGAAAACCCATCCAAATATGTAATAAAATCTAGTTTTAATTGTTGCTGTTTTACCCTTGATTTTAAATCTTTAAGCATGAAAGGTGATGTATTACAAAAAGCTTGCCCTGCCACACTACAAAGTGCTGAGGTTTGATTTACTATACCTGCTTTATCTAATTTTTCTTTCATCTCTAATACTTTTTGCTTTGTTGGTTCAAGAACAGCATCAAGCCTCCTAATTACAGTCATAGGTAAAATTACATCTCTATATTTACCACGGACATATACATCACGCAAGCAGTCGTCTGCAATACTCCATATAAAGTTTACTATTTGATTATCCATGTATTTTTCCTCCAATATATATAATATATATTATAAATTTTTTTAATAATTGCATAACCTCATCACAATTCATCATTATACATTATAACCTTAATTTTTTTTGTTTTCCATAAAATTCAGCAAAGGAGCTATTTAATAACAACTTATAAAAATTTATATAGATTTCACTATAGCTTTTTCGAAAATACTAGAAAAAACTATAGGTATTTTTATATATTTTTTCTTAAATAATACAATACCACAACCATTTTTATTATATATTTCAAAAATATATAAAAAACTATAGATATTTCCACTATAGTTTTTCGAAAAATATATTTATTCCACTATAAAATTTATTTTCCTTATATCTTATATTCTATAATTTTATTAATTTATATATATTTATATAATATCATAAATTTTGTAAAAAGTACTCTGAATGATATGAAATAAATATCTAATTATGTTAATAAATTATACATTTTTAATTTTACAGTATTTTTTTTGATAAAGTATTATTCTTTATAATTAAACTATTCATACCAAAATAAAAATATATATACTAAGTTTAATCCACTTTTATCTCCTTAGATTCTTCATTTTCAGCTGGTTTACTCTTTAAAAAATTTAATTTTATTTCAGAAATAATTATAGCAATAAATATAATAGCACATCCTATGACCATATTCACAGTAAAAACATCATTTAAAAATATAACTGCTAATATAGCTCCAAATACAGATTCTAAACAAAGAATTATTCCTACATGATTAGGATGAGTATATCTTTGGGCTATATTTTGAATAAAAAATGCCAGCATAGTACTAAAAAATACTAGATAAAAAAGAGAGCCAAATGCACTTTTGCTAATGCCTGTAAATGTAGGTTCAAATATGAGAGCACATATTAATGATAATATACCTGCAAATATCATCTGAACTACTGAAAGAATAATTGGATCTGACTTTTTTGCAAAATGACCTACAGCAACAATATGGGCAGCAAATAAAAAAGCACATATCAAAGTAAGAAAGTCACCAAAATTAATATTTATTTCAAACCCTTTGGTAATAGTCAATAATCCTATTCCTATAAGTGCTAATACTGTAGATACTATAGAATACCAATCTGGCTTAGTTTTGTCTACAAACCATGCAAAAAAAGGAATAATAACAACATATACTGCTGTTAAAAAAGCTTGTTTCCCAGCAGTAGTATACTGAAGTCCAATAGTTTGAGTAGCAAAAGCTCCAAATAAAAAAACACCTATAACAATTCCATTTACAATATGTTTTTTAGTTATTTTCTTCATCTGTTTAAAAAATATTAATCCTAAAAGCAATGCTGCACAAATAAACCTAATAGTCATCATATAATAAGGTGTAATAGTATCTAAAGCATCTTTAACTGCAACAAATCCACCACCCCATATTAATGCAACTAATAATAAAGATAAATCTGCTATTACGCTTCTTATTTTTCTATTTTTTATATATTTCCCCATATTAATTCAATTCCTCTCAAATAATGTGAATATATATACATAAAATAGTATACTAATACCAGTTTAAAATCAATATAAAATCTCTATTATTTGGAACTTTATCTGGTGTTACCAACTCTAATACTCTAATCTTTTTTCAAAGTGTGAGTAAAGAACTGCTACATCTTTGGATAATCTGAATAACTATTATCTCCTAAAGGATAGCACCCTCTAAGGGGTCAAGCTTCTAAGAATTCTGTTAATAAACTTTAGATGAAGTAAAAACTCTATTTAAAACTTAGAACTCTATTTATCATCAATATACTAAAAATATCTAAAATAAAATAAGGCATTTCAAAATTTAATCCATTTTAATACACCTTATTTTTACTACATATAATTCTATATTTTTAACTGGTCATATTTATAATTATAAGTATTTATTAAATTTCTAATCTAATATTACAATAAAATTATGATATAATAATTATACCAATTTTTATAATTCTAATTTATTTAATATCTCTTTTAAACTTTTTAGTTCCTCAAGGGATAAAGTAATTCCTTTTCCCATTTTCTCGTGTTCTGGTGACCAATCTCTAAGATCGTATTTAGATTCTCTTCCATTCCAACTAATGAGATTAAGTTCCTTTGTCCATCCTTTTTGTGATTCTGAAACAACTCCTAGTTCATCTTTTATTTCAAATTTAATATCTGCCATTTTTGTTCCTCCTTTTACTATAAGTATAAAGAATAAAAATATTCTCCTAATCATTATTATAATATATAATTCTATTACTTTCATAGTCATTTTTTATAACCTATTATCTGTAACTAATATAATTGTTTTATTTAACCAAGTTTAAATTAACTCTACTGTAAAATTTAATTATTATCCATAATACAAGGAGTGTCCCTCCTATAATAATTAAATAAATTGAATTTTTATAGTTAAAGGTAGCACTAGAATAATCCAAATTTGAATACACTATTCTACTGGAATAATTCTCAATATACCTATTAATAAAATTCTTGTATTCATATTGTACAACCCATTTCTTATTTGTTGCTGCTACTGTTGAACGATCATATCCCTCTTGTTTAGTTAATTGTTTTGCATTATTAGGATACATTGCTTTAGCCATTTTTATATCAAATGGATATATATAGCTACCATTTATATTTATTTCTTTATCTTCTTCAATTTCTTTCTTTATTTTAGGATTATCATCAATCTTAAATAAAGCAATATAATTAATATAGTCATATTTTTTAGCTAATTCTTTTATTTTTGACTTATTTTCCTCTGTAATATTATCATTATCTCCAAGGGTTTCTAAGATTCCTTTTGTTAATATTTTTTGCTCTTTTTGAAATTTCAAATCCCTTTGAGACATGAAAATATATGAACTAATTCCAATTAATAAAAATATCACAGCAAAAATCAAAATAAACCTAATAAACTTCTTTTGCTTATTAAATAATTTAAACAATCCATTATTAATTACTTTAACATCACCAAATCTTTCATATGCAATTTTTAAACTTTCTTCTTCTGTATTACCTTCGCTTTTTAATTCATTGACTGTTTCAATAAGATGTTCCTTCATTTCTTCTTTAAAATCTTTAATTTCTTTTTCATTCTCGTTTATCCCTTTATAAAGAGAATTAACAAATTCATCAATACTAATCATATTTTAAATTACCCCCAAAAATTTGTTCATTATACCATTTAAGAAAATCCATTCTTCCTTTTTTTTATGTAAATATTCTTTACCTATTTTTGTTATTTTATAATATTTGCGCCTACCACCTCCACTCTTACCATCTCCCCAATAAGATTCTATTGAATTGTTTTTTTCAAGTCTCTTTAATGCTAAATATAAAGTACCTTCCTTTAACTCAAAAGTTTCCTCACTAATTTGTTTTACAGCTTTAACCAATTCATAACCATACATATCTTTTGTATTAAGCAGACAAATTAGTATAGTATCTATGCACCCTTTTAGTAGTTCTTTATCAATTTCCATAATTTCACCTCACAAATACACTATAACACTTACTACTATATAATGCAATGTACTTATTTAAAAAAGCACAAAAAGAAATTTTTATAATCATCTATTATCTTAGTTATATCTGGTCTTAACTTTTTAAAATTTACTAAAAATTCTATAAAGAAATTTTCAACCTCTTCATCTTTATCTACTAAACTTAAATTTTATACATTAAATTTTTCTATAATTAATACTTAGTATTATTTTAAATTTTTTTGGATTTTTTAATAAATTTAGTAACACAAATTAATATTTTCAATATTTATAGTAAATATAAATGTATACTATGAAAAATTCTCAACCAATCAATTTAAATAGCATTATATTACTTTTTTTATTTGAAGTAGTTCAAATAAAAAAGTAATAATAAAAAAGCCGCTATCCAGAATTTTTTTCTAAATAACGGTCATTATTGAAGTCACTACTTTAGTTATTTTTTGATTGCTATTACATATATATATTAACTTTCTAATTTTTCATATTAATTATTTAGTTGTTAATATACTCTCTTTACTTAACATAAATCTGCATTCTTAACCAGTTTTTAAAAAAACTAATTTGCTTTTTTGTATGAAAGTAATGTCCCGCTTCATCCATTATTTCTAAATTACAGTTAAATCTTTTTGCAAATGCAGATATTAATTGAAACTCACATAAATCATCATCTTCTCCATAAAGAATTGAAGTTTTAGTATTCCAAGTAATAACAGGATGCTCTTTTACATAGCAATAATAATCCCAGTAAAGGATTTGCCCAATAGGTGTAGAAATTTCTTTTAGTCTATCTTCACTTACACCAAAACAAGTCATCATATTATTTATAATAGCTTCCATATTTACTACAGGGGAAAGAAATAAACTTTGCTTTAAGAATTTATGGCTGTATGCTAATAAACTAAAGTATGCCCCCATACTACAAGCAAATACACTTATATCATTTGATGATGTTTCTGCATAATCCATAATTATATTAAGATCTTTCACACAGTTTTGTACCTTACAAGGATAATTTTTATATTTACGTTCACCATGTTCAGGTAAATCAAAGCTAAGCACTTGATACCCCTTAGCTGTTATCTCTTCTACAAATGCAAGAATTATTTTATCTTCCTTATTTGACATATTCCCATGCACAGCTATAAATAACTTATCTGATTTATTACCCCATAAAATTGCAGGTATGTTTTTTATTTGTAAATTTTCTCTTATCATCATAACTTTCCCCCATAAAATATACGTAATCAAAAATATTATTTAATTTATTTTCTATTAAATTATAAGCCTACATTAAATAATTTATCTAGTTTATAAATAATTCTGTAATAAAGTTGTCCAAAATTATAAGTGAATTTGTTTACACAAAATAAATAAGCTAAGGCATTAAATTAATATTTATAGTGCTTAGCTTATTGTTTTTTTATTTTTAAGCTTCATATTAATCCACAAATTGAAATACTTCCTCTACTGATTTTCCAAATACTTTAGCAATGTCCATAGCTAATTTTAATGATGGATTATATTTTTCATTTTCTAAATGCCCTATAGTCTCTCTTCTTACTCCTACTAACTTTGCTAGCTCTTCCTGCTTCATGTTATGCTCTTTACGAAGTTCATGAATTTTTGTTTTTAATTGTGGCATATTATTAGTCACCGACTTTCTCATAAAAAAGGAAAAATCCAAATCTTAAAAGACTCATTATACCTACTAAAAAGGGTAATATTAATTCTAAATCTACTATCAATCCTCCTGAACCAACACCGAATACTGTAGCAAACAAAATGCATGTATATATAATAATAAATGCATTAGAGGATGCTCTTTTTTTATTATATTCTGCCATTTCATCCTCTATTTCTGCTTTAAAAAGCTGTGGAATTATCATGAAAACAGTATCAAGTATTAAAATCGCAGAAACAGCTGTACTAATGGCACTAGCATTAAATTTAAGCAGTTCTGCAATTCCAACTAGAATCCATAGTATGCCACAACATCCGTTTTCAAAAAAATCCTTTGTCTTTAAATTCATTACTTTATTCATACTATCCCTCCATGTTATATAATTATAACTTATGTTATAATTATATAACATGGAGGGGTGCTTTTCAATACAAATTTATACATTAGTTCATATACCTTCTTATTAATATTATAACATGAATTAATTTTTCCTTCTTTATTATAATTATGTATTGATTATTTTATATTTTATGGTGATTTAATTTAATTAAAAATTTGTTACATTTTCTAGTCAAATATGATAAACTAAAAAAATATTTAAAATTATAGTTTTCAGGTACTTATTTAAAATCCTATTAATTTAATTTCCTGATATATTTCATTTTTTGTATTATTTCTTGTTGTCGATATATTAATTCTTGTTTCTCCTTTAGTTTATTAATATATGTATCGCTATTTTCGCTTAAATGTCCTAATTCAATATCAACTTTATATTTTTGATTTTCTAATGCTTTTAATTGCATAGCATATTCATTATATTGAGAATTATTTTTAGGTTTATTATTAAAATTATTATTGAAGTTATCATTATTTAATGTTTCCTCTTGTATTTTTTGTGGATTTTCACTTTTAATTTGTTCTTTTTCTTTTCTATTTGATTCTTTCTCTTTAATTGCCATCTCTCTTTCTTTTTCTTCCTTTATTACTTTAGTAAATTTATTTTTTAAATTTTTAGCTTCTAAATTATTAGCATCTAACTTCAATATATTATCTAAATATTTATTAGCTTTATCATATTCATTAAGTTTTGCTGAATCATTTGCTAACTTGATATTTTGTGCAGTAAATTCTTTTCTACATTGTTGAATTTTTTCTTGAGAATCAGAATACCATTTAAAACTATCTTTACTTATTGTTTTAAATTCTTCTATAGCTTCTAAATACTTTTTGTCATTCATTAACTTTATCCCATTATCATAAACAATCTTAACTTGTCTTAATTTATTAGCTAAGGTTATATTTTTTTCAATCTCAGGATCTTTTTTATAATTTAATGACCGTTCAAACAATATTATAGCCTTATCATATTCTTTTAAATCCATATATTTATTTCCATCAGATATTAACATATTATAATCTTGCACTCTATTATATTTATAAATTCCAAAACTAGAACCAGCTAATATAATAAATATACATATAATAACTAATCTTCGTGACTTTATTTTTATCATTTTAAATTTCTCCTTCATTTACTTCTAATATAAAGAAAATACTTTATTACTAAGATTTTTTATTTCACCTCACAAATAAAAATTATATATTTTGTAAAATTTTATATTGAAATAAAAAAATATTTATGTACTTTTAAACTACTATTTTCAAATTTTATATATATTTATAATTTTTTATTAAATAACTATCTGAGAAAATTGCATGATTCATTTTTAAAATATATCAATATATTGTATTGATATATTTGCTTAAAGAGAATATGTTGTATGCATATTAGAACTCTATTAATTATACAATTTGCTCACTTATATTTTACAATACTTTAATAAAATAATTGCTTAACTATAACATATAAAACATAGTAAAGAGTTTTCCATGCTTTAAAAAGGCAGTCAAATGACTGCCCTTAAATTTCATATAATGATTAAATAATAATTCCATTTACAATATTAATACTTATAATTGTAAAAATACAGTGTTGGAAACTTGAATTTTAATTTAAACTTACAGAATTATCTTCCACAACTTTCTCGTCTACAACTAAACTGTTTAATTTTCCATCTAATGCCCAAAGAATTACACCACATACAATGGCAATGGCTGCAACGGTAAAGTATACCGGTGCAAATTTAAATTTTAATGTGAATTCATATATCCATCCGTAAGCTTTTGCTGCAACAAAACTTGAAAATACCCAAACGCTCATCATAATTGTTAACAACTTAGCAGGAGAAAATTTACTTACAAATGAATTTCCTAGTGGTGAGAACACCATTTCTCCAAGAGATAATACTACCCCAAATACAACAAGCCATCCAAGTGATATAAGTTGTCCTCCTCTTGTAACATCTGCCATTGCAAATATTATATAAGATAAGCCAAGAAGTAACATACCTAAAGCAGTTTTCTTAAACATGCTCATATCACCTTGAGGTCTCCTAGCTAACCTTGTCCAAACTCTACCAAGGATTGGTCCTAATGTTATACAGCATAATGCATTTAAAGAATCAAACCAAGCTGTTGGTACCTTGAAGTTACCTATCATCCAATTGGCAGCTGCATTATCTCCACCCCAATAGAAATATACAGGCATGTATGCTAAAAACCAGAATATCCAAAATACTATAGAAAATAAAGATATTAAAATAATAGCTGCAACTCTTTTCTTTTCTAGTGTAGTAAGAGGCTTCTTTTCTTCTTGTTGTTTTTCTGCTTTTACTTCTTTATGTTCATCAACCTTAAATGGTTTTTTACCAGCCTCTCCTAAGAATCTCCATCCAAACACAAACCAAGCAGCATCAAGGAACATCATTATTGCACAGATTAAAAAACAGAAAGAGTATCCCATGCTTCCTGCAAGTACACCTAGAATTGTTGTACCTATGAAAGAACCAATGTTAACAAAAGAATACTGAATAGAAAATGCATTATCTAAATCTTTTTGATTATCAAAAAGCCTACCTGTAATAGCACTGTTTTGAGATTTAAATAAGCCTGTACCAATAGAAACCAATACAATCATTAAATTAATCATACCAGCACTTGAAGCCTTCCATCCTACTAAGTAACCTAATCCCATTAAAACCATTCCAATAGGAATAAGGTATCTAGCCCCTACTTTACGGTCAGATATATATGAACCGATTAGTGGTGCAAGATAAGTAAATGCAACTAAATTTGCAGACATTTTTGCTGCATCTGCAGCTGTAAGTCCAAGTCCTCCACTAGCTATTTTGGTAGCTACAAATACTGTAATTAGCCATTTTGCTGAGTAAAATGCAAATCTTTCAAATGAGAAAGAAATTGAGCATATATAAAACCCAAATGGCATTTTCTTTTTTTGTTCCATTTTTATTCCTCCTTTATAATAATTAATATTGTATGTGTATTTCAAAAGCCATGTACATTCATATTTATTGAAATTATGTACAAAAACTTCTAATACCATATCTAGTAATTATTAATACCCCCTTCTTTATATAGTATTTACTTTTTTTACATATATCATAATAATATAATATATTATCCACTTATAACATATAATACCACAAAAATTCCCATAGCAAAAGAAAAAATTTTAATAATTGTGAAAAATAAAAAATTTATAAAAAAAGAAGCCATTTTTAAAAATGACTTCTTTCAATAAATATTTTATAAAATTTTATATAAACAATAATTTATTATTGCTTAAACAGCTTCTTCTAATGGTTCTTCTTCTACAACTAAGCTATTTAGCTTTCCATCTAACAACCAAAGAATAACACCTGCTCCTGCGGCAATAGCTGCAATTACAAAGTATGTCGGTGCAAATTTAAATTTTAGTGTAAATTCATAAACCCATCCATAAGATTTTGCTGCAAAGAAAACAGCAAGTACCCAAACACTCATCATCACTGATAATAATCTAGGTGGTGAAAATTTACTAATGAAAGAGTTTCCAAGTGGTGAAAATACCATTTCACCTAAAGATAATACGATACCAAATGCAATAATCCACGCAATTGATGCAAGATTTCCTCCTCTTGTAACATCTGCCATTGCAAAGATTACGTAAGATAAACCCAGAAGCATCATACCTAAAGCAGTTTTCTTAAACATGCTTAAATCACCTTGAGGTCTTTTAGCTAACTTTTCCCATACCTTACCAAGAATTGGTCCTAATGAGATACATGCCAATGCATTTAATGAATCAAACCAAGCTGTTGGAACTTGAAAGTTACCTATCATCCAATTAGCAGCTGCATTATCTCCACCCCAATAGAAATATACAGGCATATATGCTAAGTACCAAAATAACCAGAAAATCACAGAGAAGAAAGATACTAAAATAATAGCTCCAACTCTTTTCTTTTCCATTGTTGTAAGTGGTTTCTTTTCTTCTTTAATTTCTTTTGTTTGTTTTACTTCTTCGTGTTCATCAATCTTGAATGGCTTTTTACCTGTTTCTCCTAAAAATTTCCATCCAAAAGTAAACCAAGCAGCATCAATAAACATCATTATTCCACAAACTAAGAAACAGAAAGCATATCCCTTAGTTCCTACAAGTACACCGATAATTGTTGTACCAATGAATGAGCCAATATTAACAAAAGAATATTGAATAGAGAAAGCACTATCTAATTGTCTTGGATCATCAAAAAGCCTACCTGTAATAGCACTTGTCTGGCATTTAAATAAGCCTGTACCAAGAGAAACTAGGACAATCATTAAGTTAACCATGCCAGCACTTGAAGCCTGCCATCCTACTAAATAACCTGCTCCCATTAAAGTCATTCCAATTGGAACAAGGTATCTAGCACCTATAAGACGGTCAGAAATAAATGCCCCGATTACTGGTGCAAGATAAGTGAATGCAACTAGATTTGCAGACATTTTTGCTGCATCCGCTGCTGTAAGTCCAAGGCCTCCGTCTGCTACCTTAGCAACTACAAATACTGCGATTAGCCATTTCGCTGAGTAAAATGCAAATCTTTCCAATGTGAAAGCAAGTGAGCATACATAAAACCCAAATGGTCTTTTGCTTGTGTTTTCCATTTTTTTATTCCCCCTATAAAAAATTAATATTGCATGTGTATTTCAAAAACCATGTCATTTTTTCTTTTTCAAAAGAAATTGATATGATTTTAAATACCTTATGGTATCCTTTTCTTTCTTATTTAATATAAATAAATATTAAATAAGAATAAAATTAAATATTAAATTTAAACCACATTTAAATTGTTTTTTAGTATTGCTTTATTTATCTCATTTATAATTAAAATAAAATTATGTCTTAAAAAGCTGCATATCCTACTATTATCTCAACCCCACATTACAACATCAATGATTATTTCATTACACATATACTAAAAAAATATTATTTTTCATCATTATATCACATAATATTCTAAAAATCTCTATAAAAAAATAAAAAAATTAAAAATTTTTAAAAAGGAAGGATTTAAAGAAATTCATTGCAATAATTCTAATATCTTCATTGACATTTGTAGGTAAGCATATTATTATATTAGTATTTAATAACTAAATATAGGAGGGAATACCTATGGATATAAATAAACTGAATAGAGTATTAAAGTCTATGGAAGAACATGAAATCCCACAAATGATCATCTCTGACCCAACAGCTATTTTTTATTTAACAGGAAAATGGATCATTCCTGGAGAAAGATTATTAGCATTATACTTAAATGTTAATGGAAATCACAAAATTGTAATTAATGAATTATTTCCTCAGGAAAAAGACCTTGGTGTAGAAATTGTATGGTATAATGATATCCAAGATGGTGTTGAAATTTTATCTAAGTTTGTTGAAAAAGATAAAGTTATAGGTATCGATAAAGTATGGCCATCTAAATTCTTATTAAGATTACAGGAACTAGGAGGCGGAAGCAAGTTTGTAAACGGTTCCTTTATTGTTGATTATGTAAGAATGATTAAAGATGAAGAAGAAATCGCTATTTTAAGAGAATCTTCAAGATTAAATGACCTTGTAATGGATGAATTGATTCCATGGGTAGGAAAGGGTTTATCTGAAAAAGAATTAAATACTAAGGTTCGTGAAATTTATAAAAAACATGGTATTAATGAAGTTTCTTTCGACCCTATTACAGCATATGCTAAGGGAGCAGCAGATCCACACCATGTAACAGACGATACAAAAGGAAAATATGGTGACTGCGTTATCCTTGATATTGGAGGATTCTACAAAAACTATGCTTCTGATATGACAAGAACTGTATTTATTGGTGAAGTTTCTGAAAGACAAAAAGAAATCTATGACATCGTTGTAGAAGCAAACTTAAGAGGTATTGCTGCTGCAAAACCTGGAAACAGAATGTGTGACGTAGATTTAGCTGCAAGAAACTACATTGAAGAAAAAGGATACGGAAAATATTTCACACACAGAACAGGACATTCCTGTGGTTTGGAAGATCATGAATTCGGTGATGTTTCTTCTGTAAATGAGGATATCATCAAACCTGGCCAATGCTTCTCTGTTGAACCAGGAATTTATCTTCCTGAAGAAGGAATAGGTGTTCGTATTGAAGACCTTGTTATCACAACTGAAGATGGCTGCCAGGTATTAAATAGCTATACAAAGGACTTAATTGTTGTTCCTGAATCCAAATAAATATAAAGAAATTGTTTAAAAATTTCTATGAAACTTTTAACAACTAAAACTAATTATAAGATATAGACAAGGAGATTGATTATGAAAATTACTGAAGGTTATATGCCATATCTAGAATATAAAACTTATTATCGTATAGTAGGTGAATGTACAGGAAATAAAAAGCCATTGGTTTTATTACACGGGGGACCAGGTTCTACACATAATTATTTTGAAGTACTTGACAAAGTTGCAGAAGATGGACGTGCAGTTATTATGTATGATCAATTAGGATGCGGATTATCTGCAACACCTTCACGTCCTGAATTATGGAATGCTAAAACTTGGATTGAAGAACTAATCCAATTACGTAAACATTTAGGATTAGACGAAATCCACTTATTAGGACAATCTTGGGGAGGAATGCAAGCAATTCAATATGCTTGTGAATACAAACCAAAAGGAATCAAAAGCTATATTTTATCCAGCACTTTACCAGCTGCTTCATTATGGGAAAAAGAACAACGTAGAAGAGTTGCATATCTTCCACAGGAAATGCAAGATGCTATTGCAAAAGCAGAAAAAGCTGGAGATTATTCCTCAAAAGAATATCAAGAAGCCGAAGCAGAATTTATGCTTCGTCATTGTGCAGGAGAAGTAGGACCAGATTCACCAGAATGCTTAAGACGTCCAAAAGTTGCTGGAACAGAAGCTTATGTAACTGCATGGGGTCAAAATGAATTTAGTCCATCTGGTACATTAAAGAACTTTGATTTTATGAAAGAAATTGAAGATATAAAAGAACCTTGTTTAATAACAAGTGGTTTACTTGATCTTTGCTCACCACTTGTTGCAAAAACAATGTATGACAAAATTCCTAATTCTGAATGGGAATTATTCGAATTCAGCAGACATATGCCATTTGTAGAAGAAAATGAAAAATATATAGATGTTCTTAATAAATGGTTAAATAAAAACGACTAATCTATAACATAACAACTGTAAATTATTGTTTTATAAACTTTTATGGATTGTTAAAGTGGCTGTCATATAAATATGACAGCCACTATTATTTTGAATCAAGCTAAATTAATAACTAAGCTATAAAACTTCTCATACCTAATTATTCAATTAAGAATATATATTATACATTATTTATATTTTCTATTATTGTATATAATATATGCCAAAGTAATTAAATCAATAATTACTCTCCTAAATTCTTTACTTCTTTAAATTCTTTACTTCTTTATATTCTTTATTTGTTAGTAAAAATAAAAACATAGATGAAGCTTTATATTGTTTAACCCCTTCTCTTTTAATATATGATCTAGAATAATGCTCTACCATCTCTAAACTATTTTGTATATTATTAATAGGAACATTAAATTCCTTTGATAACTTATATTTTGGATTATCATTCTCTTGTTTTAAGTAATAATTATATTTCTCTGCAATGAAAAAATCTTTGTCAGTTGGCTTTTTTTCTTCTCTCGAATATAAAAATATAGTTTTATTAAATTTACCTACTCCTTGAAAAGTTTTATTAGAAAATCCTTCTCCATAAACTCCACCTTTATAGGCTTTAAAATTTTTATCCACTAAATATATATTTTTTTCATTTTCACTGCCATTTTTAAGATAATCCTTTATATAATAATCAATTACACTTCTCTTTTCATCTTTAAATAAATTATCTTGTATTAAAATTCTCATTACTCCATTAGAATTTTCTACAACTTCATGTTTTATATTTAAATCTTTTGTACTATTCATAAATAATGACCACATACTATATAAAATAATTAATACAAATAATATAGTTAAAATAGCTGTTTTTTTGCGACCTAATATTATATATTTTAATCCATCCTTAGTCATAAAATCTCCCTTATCAATTAACTTATAATAACTAAAATATCTTTTATAGCTTTTTATATTATTTTAATTTAAATATATCATAACACTATCTATAACTAAATCATTGTCTTCATACGGATTTTTTACTTTCACTAAATCTTGGAAAATTCTCATCCATAAACATAGCTGCTCCTTACTCCGACTTTTAAAAATACAAGTATTACAGCAATTAGTCATAGTATAAACTAATTTAATTATTAAATATATTGGGTTTTGGTTCTAAATAATATAAAAAGTTAGCCATATCATGAGGAGCTAAAACACATTTATCTAGAGCTGAGTTTTTATCATATTTTGTTTTGTATAGCTCTTCACGAGTTGGATATTCATATTTGACACCAACAAATGAAGACCATGGAAGCAATGATACTTTATCTTCCTCCGTTCTATAATTTATAATTTTATCCTTTATTACATCTAAATTTTTAGAATCCTCACCAAATACAATACCATAATTAGGAGCATTAAATCTTACAGTTTTTTCAATACTACCATATAGATGCATTTCCTGAGAATCTCGTTCTTTAACACTATTTTGAGTTGTTTTTAATGCTAAAAATCCACCTAGTGAATGTCCAGTAAGATATATTTTGCTATTAACATTAGATTTAAAAGCATCCTTAGTATATGCATATGCTTGTCCTGCTTCATGATGTGTATTCAATAATATTGCTATATCGGATAATAATTCTAAATTGCTTTCGGAGCCTCTATAAGCAACTATAATATTATTTCCAAGTTTATATGTACTAGCAGCAAAGCTAGCTTTACTATAACTTGTATCATCTTTAGCATCAATTAGTTTCCAATCTCCAACTTCTTCAGTATTACCCCAATCTTGTAGTTCAGCTGTATTAAAATTGTCTTTTGAATTTTTAATTTCTTTTACAGTCTTTCCTATTGATGATTCTAAATCACTATATGCAAGCTTACTAAATATTGCAAGTTGTCTATCACTTAATTCATATTTCATAGGATTAGCATCATATTTATCTGATGAACCGTCCCCATCACTATCATATACTAATGGATTAGATTTTAATGTAAAGTATCCACCATTACCCCTAGAATATTGAATTTCTTCTCCATCTTTTAATCCATCTCCATCAGTATCTGGGTTATTAGGATCTGTAGTTATCCATCCTATATTTGTTTTAAACCCTTTTTTCTCATGGTAATCTGATAATCCATCACCATCACTGTCAGTATTAAGTTCTATATTTTCTTCTAAAATTTGAGTAGACTCTGCTTTATTTTCATTTAAATTCTTTGCTATATCTTTTATTGTATTATTAGAATTGTAATATTGCATATTTCCTTTATATTTAATAGCAGCTCCTCTATTTAATTCAGCATTGCTAGTTTCTTCAATCTGAGGTGCTTTCATTTCTTTATTCCAAGCTTTATCTACTTCATTTTTATTTAATACTATATAAGTCCCAAAGCTTTTTACATTAATGGAAATTGTACCACTTGAAGCATCTACTGTCTGATTTGACAATAACTCTAATAATTTAGTATTTTCATTAAAGTAATATATAGAAGGTTTCATATCTTGTTTATTAAATAAACCCTTATCTACAGTAAAAGTTATTTTTGCACTATCAAATTTTTCTGGTGAAACAAATTCAAATGGCGCCCCTATATATCCTGGTATATTTTTATTTAAATAAGGATTCACTTTTGCTACATTAGAAATTGATACAGTACCAATACTTTTTCCTTTTAAATTCATTTTAACAGATGGCTCAACTTTTTCATCTTTATCTAGTGATCCTACTCCTACATTAGAAGTAAATATTTCGTCTCCATCTTTTATTCCATCACTATCACTATCTGGATTTAAAGGATCTGTTCCATACTTAATTTCATTTCCATCTGTAAATCCGTCATTATCTGTATCTTCATTTGTTAGACTAGTTTTATAAAGCAATTCTTCATCATCAGTTAAATTATCAAAATCTGAATCAGCTAACTTTGGATTACTCCCTAATGAAATTTCATCATAATTAGTAATTGTATCTTTATCCTGATCTTCTAAATCATCAGTAATTCCATTTCCGTCAGAATCTTTATTCAAAGGATCTGTATCACATAGATATAATTCATCTGAATCTGTCAATCTATCCCCATCAGTATCCTTTAATAATGGATTTGTATGATATAAAAGTACTTCTTGTCCATCTGACAATTTATCTCCATCGGTGTCCGGATTATTAGGATCTGTTTTGTAAATTTTCTCCTCCTCATCTGATAATCCGTCTTTATCACTATCTATAAAAACCTTGACCTGAATTAAATTTGACTTATATAATTCCTTACCATCCTTTTTGGCAATGATGCAATAATAATATTCTTTATCTTGCACACTATTAACATCTATAAAAGTATTTTCAGTTATATTATCGTCTATTACCTGTAGCTTGTCTTTACTTTCTCCTCTTTTTAACTGATAATTTGCTCCCTCTATTGTATTCCATTTTAATTCAGTCATACACAAATTTCTATGTGCATTTAGTAAAATTTTTGTATTCTCTGTTTTTAAATTAGAACTAGTTTTAGCAAATACTAGTTCAGTATTTATTGTTAAAAATATTAAAACCATTATATATGATAATACCCTTAATTTCATTTTCTTTTTTAAATTAGATTTTTTTACTTTGTTCATTGGCAATCCTCCCTTATTTTTCAATTTTAATACTTTATTAACCTATATTTAACATTATATAATAAAAAAGTTAAATATTCCACATATTTTTTGAGAAATTTTATCATTTAATATAATATTTCACATGTTCATACTTATTTAGAGAATCGATAAATCTATTATTATCAGTTATTTATGTATTTTTTAGTAAAGAATATAAAAATAAAAATACAATCCAAATATAATACAAAAACAAGAATTGTTTATTAGAGTTTTATTGTTTATAAGAATTTATCATTCTAACAGTAAATTCTTGACAGTTGCGAGAACATATATATTATATTTTCTAATTAATTTCACATAAAAAAATAGCCTATTATAAATGCATAATAAGCTATTTTTATATTAATTAAGTTGTTTTTTGTTCTAGAAATATTGTTCTAGTTCTTCTTATGTTATGAATTACCATTTATCATAATGTACTCTTTCTTTATTAAATCTATCTATTGGCTTCTTGTCTTCATTTGGATATCCTATAGGAATTACAGATAAGGGAGTTATACCTTCTGGTAAATTTAAAATTTCTTTTATACCTTCTATCCTCTCTTTTATTGGATAAACACCTAACCAAACTGCACCTAATCCTCTATCTTCTGCTTCTATTAGTATGTTTTCTGTAGCTGCTGAACAATCTTGCACCCAAAAATCATCTATTAATTCTTTTGATTTATCTCCGCAAACTACAATTGCAACATCTGCCTCTAATAACATCTTTGAATACTCATGAACTTTAGTTATCTTTTTCATAATTTCTTTATCTCTTAAAACTATAAATTGCCAAGGTTGCTCATTTACAGCAGAAGGTGCCGCCATTCCTGCTCTTAATAATCCTTCAACAATATCATCACTTATCTTTTTATCCTTGTATTTTCTTATACTTCTTCTTTTTAATATAGCATTCATTTATAATTCCCCCCAATTGTTCTTTTAAATATCATATAATTGTTATTATAATTAAACCTTTATAACAATTATATGATATTTTGTATTATAATACCAAAATACTCATATGTAAAGTATGTGCACATAATTTATATATAAAATACTAATTAAAGTTTTCTCCGCACTATTAAAACTTAAATTGTGCATCAATGTAAAAAAATAGCGAAAATTCAATATTTCCGCTATTTCTTCTATTCAATATTAATAAATTTTATTTATCCGATAACTACCTGCTCTAATACCCCCATCACACTCTGTGAAAGTGATTGACACCAAATCCAAGATTTGAACTCTCTGCTTTCCTTTAAAGTGGGAGTAAAGAGCGTGTACGATTTTTAGCTTTAGAGTGAGTAAAAACTCCCTATGAAGCCAAGAACTCTGTTTATCTAAAAAAACAAATTTCCTGCCTTATAGTCTTCTGGCAATTCTTCTTCACTTAAAAATTTAAAGTTATCATCGCGTAGTATTGGTAAAAATGATTCATATGGAATGGTAGGGAATTCACAGGCATAATTACTGGCTCCAAACCATCTACCTTCTTTACTACTCAAGTTTAAATCTCTAGCAAACTTTGTATGATTTGAACAATCGTGGACTACTAAATCCCAGTTTTCTTCATCGGCTATTTTCATAAATTTTAAAGTTAATTCCCTGCTCCAAATTGGAGATATGTAGCCATGTCTTGAGATATACATATTTTCCTCATAATAATTATCTATGTTATTTTCATTTAAATGTAGTTCTGCACAATTTATAAAATCAAGGTTTGTCCCTAATATTGCTTGTTTTTTCTTAAAAAAGGCTTCAAAAAACTCTGGAGTCATTGGAGTTTCAATACCTACATTTTTAATATATTTTTTCGCTATTTTAATATTTTTAATAACTTTGTCTGAACAATTAGATGCACCCAAGTTGAAACGTATCTCATCAAGACCTGCTTCACCTAATGCTTTCAATGTCTCTTCAGTAGCTAAAGTACCATTTGTATATAGATGTTGATAAACCTTAGCATTACTAAATTTCTTTATAACTGAATAATATTTTTCAATTTCCATAAATGGCTCTAAATAAACGTAGGCAACACCAGTAGGTTTCTTATGAATAGAAAGAAGTAAGTCAATATCCTTTTCATAAAATTTTGTACCTCCGATTTCCCACATACCTTCGCCAATAGGAAACATATTGTCTAGTTCTCCATAATTATAACAGAACTTACACTCTGCATTACATTTATTTGTTTTTCTAATTGCACTTAATCCAGTTCCCAACAAACAAGAACGACATCCTTTTGGGAATTTGCTTTCATTTCCTACAAAAAGAGTTCTATTTTCTAAAGTTTTTAAATTCTTAATTTCTGACATCAACATATCATTTCTATGATCAATTGCTTCCTCAATTTGTGCAAAGGTAGCATAAATGATTTCTTGTTGTTTTGGCATAACTTCCTCTTCTTCTGGCAACATAGCAAAAAACTCGAACCATATCAACGCATCTTTCTTTGAAATTTTCATAATGTATCCTCCTCTAGTTACAATCTAAATATTGCTTTTGTGCTTTTTCACATAATCTTCTTCTAAAGACAAACTCACTCCACATGTTACCTTTTGGGATATATTGCCCAGAACATTTTGCTCTATTTATATGTTTTCACACAAGAAAGCCCTGGAATATGTGTACATACACCCAAAGGCCTCAAATCGCTGATATTACTAACAATCTAAACCTTGATAGTGTTAATAAATTTGAATCTATTATATGTATAATAAAATAGTTTGCTACCAGCTCTAAAAAGCAATAGCAAATACATGATTTTTATAGTTTAAAATTATTTAAATCCTTGATATTACTTGCTTAGTTTCACTATAGTTTCCACATGTGTCCAAGCAAACTTTTTCTGCATTTTGTCCACGTATAATTCTACCACATCTTCACCTTTTAGTGAATGATTCATACTAGAATTAAATATAAAAGTTATTATCCCTTGAAATTCTGTTCTTTTATCTGTTTTACTTACTCTTTGTAATGAAAATCTAGTATTTGAAACTTTTTCGTAATTTATCTTTAATGAGAGAGTATATTGTAAGTACCAAACTCTCACTGAATCCTCCTATTTTCTACTATCAGAATATCATTCCAAGTTTATTATATAATCACGTAAATAAATATCCACTAGATTAGCTAATGGTTTTTCATAATTCCTATAAAGCTACACTTTACTAGCCGTTGTGCCTTAAGGCACCTATAAAAGTCTCGTCAGTCGCAATTTAATTATTACTTGCCATGCTTACAAGGATTAATATACTCTTTAATGCTTATTTTGTCGGCGCTAACATCTTTTTTTATTGATTTTATATATATTCTTCAATTGATTTTTTATTTTTCTCTACCGTATCCACATAATATCCTCTGCACCAAAAATACCTATTTCCATGTTTATGCTTTAAATTAAAAAATACCCCAGATATCATTAAACCACTTTTCTCTTTCAAGAATCCTACAAATTCTGATACACTAATCTTATGCGGTATTGATTACTAAACTATTATTATCCATCTTTGGCAATGCCTCCTTCAATTTTAAATTGGCTAGTAAAACCATAATTATTTTATCAAAGTGAAGCATTCTTTTTCAACACTTAAGCTTTTCTGAACACACCTGCATAGCATGTGTTTTTCTTTACAGACAAAAATCCATCGAAGAATTCATCGATGGATTTCTAATATCTTTAGCATTCTTTACATATTAAAATCTATTTTTTCACCAATATTCAAAATTTCCTCTTTGAGATACATACCAAAAATTAAATTTGCTGGCATTTTCATAACAAGTATTTTCTCTATATTCAATGCCTTACGTAGTATTTCAAAATCAACTTTACCAATAACTTTTATATCACATTCTTCTGATGGAAATAGCAGTACATTATATGAGTAATCAAAATTCTGATTTTCAATAAAATCTGCATATACTAAGTAATAAACATACTGTTTAATAACATCTTCTACACCTGGATTGTATTTAAGCTTATCTTTAGTATTAAGAATCAAGTTGTAATATTTTGCATCCCAAATGATAAAATATCTTTTTGAATCTCTTTTAAATATGCTTATTAAATCAAGTTGTATAGTCTTTTTAGTTTTTTTATATTCCTTACTATTTTTAGCATCTTTAGGAATCCAATATGGAGAAGGAATAAGTTTGCTGAGCTTGTTGTTTCCTAACAATACACCTAACCTCTGTTTATCAATGCCATTTATTTTGTCAATTCTATTATTAAGCTGATTATTTAGTACAAACGCACAAGTTTTCTCCCACACAAGATTAAAACTCATTGTGCCAAATAAGCTCATATTACTATGATTACTATATTCTTGTTTATTTGAAAAATATGAATATAAAGTTTTCAAAACTATTTGCTTTCTTGATACAAATTGTACATTTAATTCTTTTATTATCCGATTAAGAACATATTCTTCATCAGAAAAAAGTGCTTCATCTACCTCAAACTCAACTACTGGTAAAGATAGTATGTTGGCAAGTCCTGTTTTTTTTAGTATCTTAGAACATTGTGTTATTACATACTTATGCATCTGCCTAAAAAAATCTATTTCATTATTTATATCATTTCTAGTTATAATATCAAAATAAAACGGTCTTTTATCAACCAAAAATGCTGTAGTATCATTAACTGTTTTATCCCAGTCAATCTCTCCTTCACCATTTACTTCATATATTCCTTTCTGATTTGAATATAATCCATTATCAACAAAATCAGTTATAATAAAAGAAATTATTGATATAAGGTTTATGTCCTTGTCCTGATTTTCAGTACTCATACCGACAATTCCTTTTTCTGATTTTCCATACTTTTTTAGTACTTGAACTATAATTTTTAACATATCATCTTTTTCTAAATCGCTATAATTACCATTAAGATATTTTGGATAACACTTAATAATGAAATTTTTATACATTATTATTCCTACAAAGTTAAATGAATACTTATCACTTTCACTCTCATCTAGTTCCTCATCCTCTTCGCCATCATCCGAATAAGGTTTAACGATTTTTTTATTATTATATTTTAGAGATTCTATTAATTCTCTTATTTCAGCATCATTTGCGTCTAATCTATTTTTTATTTTTTTAAATGATAGTTTGTCCAGCTCTTTAAAATATGCAGACCTCATGACATTATCTACTCCTCTGATTTAGTTGCAAAGTCATTACTACTCTCTGCAACTTTATCAGCGGTTTGATTACCAGTTTCATAAGTTACTGTACTTTCTAAATTATCAGATATAGTATTAGACAAACTATTTTCAGCTACAGTTGTTCCTTGAGTTGGTATATATTCCAACTCAAACATAAATACATCTCCACCTGTTTTTTCGTATGCTTCTAACAATTTGGAGTAAGTATCCATACCCTTTGCAAAAAATTCATCTCTTCGATGTTTAATGACGTCTTCATATAAATACATTAAAAGTTTACTTTTAAATGCGCTCTCAAAGTTATTTTTTAAGTCATCCTTACTTAGGAAGAATGGACCTATCATTTTGTCTTCATTTATATGCATTTTACCTAATTTTTTATTAATAGCATGTCTTAAAATATTCCAATTAATAACTCTTCCATCAGCAAAAATTACATCTCTACTATTCATTGACTCGCTTTCATTAATGCCAATATATTCAAAATTCCATCTTCGCTTAAATGCTGTATCAATAGGAAATACTCCTTGATCAGCACTATTCATAGTACTCCATATATACATATTTGATAGCAACTTAATTGAATTTATATGTTTCTTTTTCTCAGTTGTTGACAATGTTCTATACCATTCATTTTCTGGTATTTCTTTGGAAAATTCGTCATTCAAGTATCTTTTTATATCCTCACTTGTATAGATGGAATATTCACTTACTCCATTTTTTCTGTCCAATAGTTGAAATACATCCCCAAATACAGCTGCTACATTTGCTCTATTAATTTCTTCAATGATGAGCAAATAATTTTGCCCATCATTGTTTTGCATACTTCTATAAGCTCTAACCCAAACTCTCATGAATGGTCCAGGTATATATTTATATGTTATTACTAATTCATCATCTTCCTTTGGGGTTGGTTTATATGTACCAACAAATTGTGCATATGAATAGTTCGGATGAAATGTAACACGTTCATAGTTATCATCAGAAAAACATCCTTCTCTGTCCTTATTTAATTTATAACTCTTTCCTGTACCTGGAGCCCCAAAAAGAATTCTATTTCGAGAAAACTTACTTAAATCATTAATATGAGTATCAACAGACTGCGATAAATCTTCATCGTTTGTTTCTGGTTCACCTAGTTCCACAAGTGAATCATCAATCAAATAAGGTCGATTATCATATTTATCAATATAATCGATGATATTGTCTTTATGAATTACTGCAATAAAAAAACCATTTTTAGTCAATATTCTTTCAAATTGATTATTTGGTATATAATCATTGGGAATCACAACTTGTGTACCTGTTCCAACACGAGCCCCATTTAATGTGCCAGAAACTTTTTCAATAATTTTTTCTTGACATTCTAAGCTAAAAATATAATCATTATATTTTTCAACTTGTTCATGGACAGCAACGCAAAAGTATTTCAATTTATTTTTAAGTGAATAGTTCCAAGAAACACCTCTCTCATAAGCTCCACTATCTCTTGTATCAAAAAAGTTTTTTGAGTTGTCTGCTTTGTGGCTTATTGGATATATAAAAATTACACATTGCTCCCCACTTGCAGTATTATAAATAAAACCTCTCTTATGAGTATTTTCAATAAATTCAATACTCTGCTCAGTTATATTTAAGTAACGAAACAAAGTTTTACTTGCATCTTTAGCTGTATATGCCATAAATATTCCCCCATAATACTTAAATTTTTTATTTTTTATAAATATTTAATAAATCATAAATTGCATTTGCAAGACATTTAGCAAACAAGGGTGGTACTGCATTTCCTATCATTTTATATTGATCCGCTTGACTTCCAATAAATACATAATCATCATCAAATGTTTGAAGCCTAGCTGCCTCTCTAACCGTCAAAGTTCTAGCTTGTTCTGAGTCCGGGTGGATATGTCTTAACCCATCTTTGTATAAATGTGCAGGTATTAAATTACTTGGTCTATCCCATTTTATTACATGATATTTATGTACATTAGATTGTCTTCCTGTCTTTTTAGTATACAACTTTTTTAATGCTTCAGTTGATGAATATTTATTTACTCCAGTCTCTATATCCTTTTCTAGTTCTCTAAAAATATCTATATCTCTCTTACTATGCCATCTTGGAATATGATTTTCAATAAATGGTTCTGGTAATGAATGAGATAGTTTTTTTCCCTGATATTTTACTTCATCTTTCATAGGATATAATTTAGGAAGATCACCAATTGCATCATATGATGTTGACTTTTTATCTACCTTATATGATGGTAAGATTTTTGTATAAAATTCCTCCAACATTAACTGGCAATTAACACTATATTCTGCTTCACTTAACCCTAATATTATTATTCTTTTTCTATTCTGGGGCACTCCATAGTCTGTAAAATCAATAATTGCATTTTTTAAGTCCGGTAGCACTAAGTATCCTGCTTCATGAAATCTTTCTTTTATTTCTTCTATAATAGGCCTATCACCTGGATGAGCACTTAATATCCCTGGTACATTTTCAAAAACAAAAGCTTTAGGCTTATATTTCTTTACTACACGCAAATAGCTTTCAAAAAGGTAATTACGATAGTCATTTTTCATTCCATGTTCATCTCGAACTCTACCTGCTATTGAATATGCTTGACAAGGTGGTCCTCCAATTATCAAGTCAATTTCTCCAACTTCTTCCACCAACTTATCTAGCCCCTGTGCTTTTCCATATTTATCATCATCCCAACCATTAATTAATTCATCAGTCCTCTGAATATCAAATCGCAACACACGTTTATCTGCATTCAAATACTTCCACTTTTCTAATAATCTCTTCTTCAAATTATTACATTGTGCACTTTCCCATTCCACTGCTGCTACTGTTTTGTAATGCCCAGACTGTTCAAAACCATCCATTAGTCCTCCACAGCCTGCAAATAAATCAATTGTATTTAACCTCTTCATTTTTCACTACCTTCTATAATCTTTTTTAGTTGTATCGCTAAGTAATATCCTAATAATGGTGGCACAGCATTTCCTACCTGCCTATTTTGTTGTGTCCTTGTACCTGTAAATATAAAATCATCAGGAAATGATTGTAACCTAGCATTTTCTCTTATAGTTGGCACTCTATTGTATTGATAATGGAAATGATTTCTGTGCCCAGTGTCTATTGTTTTCGATGGCTTATTTCCATTATATCGAGTCCACGCCTCATTAAATTTTCTACTTTCTCCCCAACCTTTAGGCAAATCTTTATAATTTCCACCTTCAGGAACAAGTGCAATCGTATCTTTTACCATCTGGGTATGATTAGTAGCTACATGATTATGTAACGTAGTACTATTCTTTCTCATAAGTTTTTGATATTCTGTTTGTGGCTCACATGAATAATAATCTTCCTCTTTGCCTAGCTCATTTTCGCGTGAAGGTAAATCACTAATAGCATCTCTGCATGTTCTATAATTATCTAGTGTAAATATAGGCTTAGGAAAAACAGGCTCCCCTATATCCTTTCTTATGCCCATAAATATCAACCTCTTCCTCATCTGAGGCACACCATAATCAGCCGCACATAAAATTTCGCATTGTATGTTGTACCCCATGTTGTCAAACCTTTTTAAAATTTCATCTTTTATCTGGCCGTCATAAAGAGTAGCCATGCCTGGAACATTTTCGATAATAAAACCTTTGGGTTTATATTGTCTTACCATCTCAATAACAGCTAAATACAATTTATTGCGTTCATCATCAAAATTTCTTGGTCCTGACAATGAAAATCCCTGACATGGTGGCCCTGCTATCACAACATCTATACTTCTTTCTCCTGCTATTCTTTTTATCTCATCAAATGTTTCTTGTTTTGATAAATCAGCATTTAATCCTTCTGCTCCATCATGATTTGTTGCAAATGTATTAAGTGCTGCTTGATCATTATCAACCCCTACAAGAATCTTATACCCTGCATCTAAAAAGCCTTTAGACAATCCTCCACAACCTGCAAATAAATCTATAGCATTCACAATATCTTCCTCCATTTTTTTCTTTAGTCATTTTTTACAAATTCACATATATCTGAAATATCACAATCTAACTTAGTACAAATTTTCATTAATACCTCCATACTAACTTGTTGGTTTTTACTAAGTTTAGCAAGTGTATTTGTTCCAATACCAGTTAATAGTCTCAAATTACTTTTATTAATATGCCTATCAATTAGTAATTTCCATAATTTATTATAGCTTACCTCCATTTTCTCACTCCAATATGTTACTAATTTATAAAAATAAATAATTATACTCATTTAATATACATCTTTTTATTAATTTACTCAAGTATTTTCGCTAGTATATAAAATATTTCTATTCTGAAACCTTTTATTTTATTTTTAATATTCTTTAATAATTATAAAAACCTCTTCCCACGAAATTTCGAGAATAGGTTTCATCATCCCTTGCCTATTAACTTTAATTTTTTACACATTGACAACTTATTAGGCATAATTTAATATTTATTATAAGGAAGGAAGTGGTTATTATACCTAATTTAGAATTATATAGCATTAAATACAACGCGGTACAACAACAAGCTGGTTTGAATTGGGGATTTTCATATGGACATACATGTCTAGCCGATGCATATATAGCATTGACTACTCACTTTTTAAGATCAAATCCTAATTTTTTTCCTTCACAAGGAAGTCCAATTATTACTGAATGGGACGATGATACTGTTATTCAATGTTCGCTTGAGGGAACTCAAGAAATTAACGGCATAGTTTATCCAAAACAAATTTCATCATATGGAGACAAATCAACTCTTGGATATTATTTAAGAAGACGAATTGGAGTATCTCCTAATCATAAAATTGTGATGTCCGACTTAACTAATTATGGAAGAAATTATGTGTCTGTTTCTTATATGGAAAAAAATAAATATTATTTCGATTTT
Source organism: Clostridium sporogenes (assembly GCA_019933195.1). Lineage (NCBI taxonomy): Bacteria > Bacillati > Bacillota > Clostridia > Eubacteriales > Clostridiaceae > Clostridium > Clostridium sporogenes. The sequence continues at coordinate 173,143 of CP082942.1, read as the reverse complement.
CATTAACCCTTTTTTACCAAAAACTTTTAGATTAAAATGTGATATGCTCCCCTTATGGTAGATGCGAGGGGTGCATTTTTCTTCTATCGCATAAACAAATACTCAAAACCTAAACCTTAATGCAAATATCCCCAGTTCTGCGTATTTGTACAACCACCTAACCCCACAACTCCCATAAAACTGAGTCTGAGGGAACATAACGCACACATCCTATGTGTGGCAATATATCCACACTATAATCCAATAAATCAAGTATGTTTAAGACCTTACGTATTTTTACTTTTAAATATATACTTTACATTAATATATCCAACATACAGAAACATATTCATTTTTTATATACATCTTAACTATAACTCTCTAAAACAACTTATCCATCACCTCAAAGCCCTGGTTTTCATCTATCTGATAAAGTGGTGAAATGCATTGTTTTAGTTTTTTATTAAAATCTGCCTTAAGATTGTACTTTAAATATTCTTAAAAGTTTTCTATTTTCAAAATATTTATATAGCTTTCTAATATCTTTTGCTTTCTTTTTTTTAACTAATATACCATCTGATACAGCCAAACCATAATTGGCGTTGTTAGAATACAAACAATGGTTGTGACTACATTTATAACACTTGCATATTCTGTATTTTTTTCATAGATTTGAGCCATTTGAGTAACTGTGGATGCAGAAGATGTAATTGTGGTAAGAAGACTAATAAGCAAAATTATCTTCCCAATATAATAACTATTTCTATTAAACTCTAATTTTCTACTAAAGAAATCTCTCCTATAAACATTACTAATCAAAAATTAACTATGATAATAAATTCTATGGAATTTTTATTTATACAAGCTTAAAATTAATCATACTAATAACTTCTATCAAATTGCTATTTATATAGACTTAAATTTAATCATATTAATAAGCTCTATTAAATTGCTGATTCTATAAACTTAAATTTAGTTACATCAAAAAGCCCTTTATCCGTTATTTTTAAAACAGGAATTACAGGTAAGGATAAAAATGATAAAGTTAAAAATGGATTAAAGTTAATGTCTGGTGCTATTTCATTTACAGCTTCATGTAACTTATCAAGACCTGAAATTACTTCCTTAGAATCTCGTCCTGTTATAAGTCCTCCAATTTCAAGTTGGATTGAAGCAAGTACCTTTTTATTTTTAACTACTATTATTCCGCCACCTATATTTTTAAGTTCATTAGCTGCAAATATCATATCTTCATCGTTGCATCCAGCTAAAATTATATTATGGGAATCATGGGCAATTGTAGTTCCTATGGCTCCTTCTTTAATATTTAATCCATTAATAACACCTAATCCAATATTCTCTGTGCCATTATGACGCTCTATTACAGCTATTTTTATTAGATCTTTTTCAAGATCCACAACAAACTTTTCTTTATTTTTAAGATCATCAATATTAATTTTTAAATGATTGCTTTCTAACTTATTTGGTATAATCTGAATGGCATTTAAAATGCTTTTATCTTTTAAATCAATACAAAAGCTGTCTTTATTAAGACTTGGAAGTACAATACTATTTTTTATATGCTGTTTTATATTTTTCTTTTCTATGTTACATAAAAGTTTGTTTTCTTTTACTACTAATTTTCCATTTTTATAAACTGAATCTATCTTAAATTCCTCTAAATCATCAAGTATTATAAAATCTGCTATAAATCCTGGTGCAATGGCGCCTTTATGTTTTAAATTATAACATTCTGAGGGATTAAGTGTACACATTTGTATAGCAGTTTCAGGTTTTAATCCGTAACTTATGCACATTCTAATTGAATGATTTACACTACCATTTTTTATTAAATCATCTATATGTTTATCATCTGTGCAAATACAAATTCTTCTTGAGTTTGCTATACTGGCTACCTTAATTAAGTCTTTAAGATTTTTTGCTACAGTTCCTTCTCTTATGAGTACATACATTCCTCTTCTTAATCTATCTATAACTTCTTGTGCGTTATGACATTCATGATCTGTAACAATATTGGCAGTAGCATATGTATTGATCATAGTTTCATCAAAACCTGCTCCATGTCCATCTATTACTAAACCTTTTTCTTTTGCATCCCATATTTTATTTATCATATTTTCATCACAATTTAATACAGCTGGTGCATTCATAACCTCTGATAACCCTAATACTTTTTCGTTATTATATAAAGGTAGTAAATCTTCACTTTCAAGTTTTGCTCCAGAACTTTCAAAATGTGTAGCTGGTACACAAGAGGACGGCATAAAATAAAAGTCTAAAGGAAGATTTTTACTTAAATTAATCATAAGTTTTATTCCTTATCTTTTATTACATCTCTTTATTAACATATTTTTTAAGCAATGCACTTGAACTTTCTCCATTTGCATCTAAGCACTTTCTTGATCCAAATACCCAAAATGCATCTTTGGCCCTAGATACAGCAACATTCATCAAACTCTCATTTTTATTTATAAAAAAGCAACCATCATTTTCACCATAAACTGTTGAAAAAATTATAACTTTTCTTTCTGCTCCTTGAAATGTATGAACTGTTCCTACATTAATATTCTTTGCATCATTATTTAAATAAAATTTCAATTTCTCTTTTAAAACTCTAACTTGTGCCTTAAAAGGTGTTATGACTGCTATTATTTCATTATCTTTTATATTAGAATTTTTATTTTTGTATGAATCAACTATTTTTTTATAATTAATTAATAGCCACTTTGCTATTTCTTCCGCTTCTTTTGAGTTTATTCTGCTACATCCCTTTTTTTCAGAACTTTTCACACTTATATTTTTATATCCCATATGTGGATATTGCGATATTGGATACTTTTCATCTTTTTCTCCTAATCCTCTATATGCTTTAAGTCTTCCCTTATAAACTAATATGTTACAATATTCTATTATTTCGTTATAACATCGTCTATGTTCATTTAGGAAAAGTCCTTTTTCATATTTGTCATAATAACATGAATTAACTGCAACCTTCATAACACTAGACTGTGAACAATTAATACCAAATTCAATTAAATTTTCAAAGCTCACTTCTCTATTTAATACATTATTTCTAATTGCTAATGATTTATCTAAAGCATTACTAATGCCCCAAACTGGTGGTATTTGTCTTTCATCACCAACAACTATTGCTTTTTTAGCTAATGCAAAAGATGCTGCTGCAATCTCTGGTGAAACTTGTCCTGCCTCATCTACAATTAAAAGATCAATAAAATTATATAAGTAACTATCTATTTTTTTATTTGAATAATGCACTCTAAATTCCTTAGGTAACATAAAAAATGTCATTACCATACATGTTGAAACCAAGGCTAATCTACTATATAAAGGTTCTATTACATTATCAAATTGATAACCTCGTTGTTTATCTGTAATACAATTTTCTTTTAATAACCATCTGCATTCATAATAATGAATAGATAACCAAAATTCAATGTGTCTAATTCTTGTATCTATGTATTCATTTAGTTTTTCTAAAGAACATTCCTCTAAATATCTATTAATACATTCTATTTCTTTAGGATTTTTTTTATAATAAATATCGCAGTTATATTTTTTTAGTTTGATAAACTGTTTTTTTACACTATTTCTTAATTCTAATATAGATTTTCTCTCAGCTTCTTTACCTTTCTTTATTTTCTTATTACTTTCTATCTCCTTCTCTATTTCTACATTGTCCCGATTAGTTTGCTCTATTTTATTTCCATACTTATATATAATTTCATCTAAAGACGTAACATTTCCTATCAGCTCATATTCCTTCGAATCCATATATATTTTTAACCTATTACTTATCTTTTCTCTAAATACTTTAAATATTTTTAACAACCTAATATACAAGGGAATTTTTGTATATATTTTATTCCATTCATCTATTCTATTTCTATATTTATTTATTTTTTCATTATTTATCTGCTTTTCACATTCCAATTCTTTTTCTTTCTTAGAATAATTTAATATATCTTGTTCTAAGATTTGAATGTATTTGTCTGCTGTATTTTCTTTTGTAATACGTCTAATTTTATATAATTCTGATATAATTTTATTTTTTATACTATCAATATTAATAAGTTCTAAATATATTAATTCTTTACATTCATATATATTAGTAATTTTTTCTTTAAAATATTTAGATACATTTTCTATCATCTTTTCTTCTGATTTTATAAGATTATTCTCTGAATCTATATTTGAAGCAAATCCATCTCCATTATTACTAGTACAGTGATATCCTCGTTTTTCTGCTTTACTTTTTTTATCTTTTGCTGAAAAGTATAAAGCAAAACTATTAACCCCTTCAATCCAACGTTCCTCTAAATTTTTAATTCCTATTTTAGTGACACTTCCAAAGGAGTCTATAATATTAGTTACTGCTTGATTATTAGTTGATGATGCCACTATTAAAGGAGCTTTTTTTTCTTCTAATGCATTTTTCACATACATATCTGCTACTATAGATTGTAATAATGTTGTTTTTCCTGTTCCTGGTGGTCCACTTACCGCCAATATTTCTCCTTCTTTTAATTCTGAAAAATGGTTTACAGCTTCTCTTTGTGATTTTGCTAATGGATATTCACCGCCCATTTGGCCCTTATGATCTATCATTTTTAAATACGAGTCATTGGGTATTAGCTTCTTAGATTTTTCAACACATGGTGAAATAAACCTTTCATATAATGGTTTACTTTGTTTGTTAACTAAAATATCATCATATAATTGTTCTACACTAAATGTTGCGTTTACTATATTATCTAAAATAACATATATATTTTCTTCAAATCTTATATTTAAATCATCTTTTTCAATATAATTATCATCAAAATCTGATTTAGTTATTTCGTTATAAAAATTCTTTATATAATTTATATATTCACTCCAGTTTTGTAACTTTTTTTGTTGATATGTATTATTAGATAAAAATTTATCTACATCGTCTATTTTTCCTAAGCTTAACTGCGGTTCTATCATAGGTTCTAAAAACTCTCTTGGTATCCATGGGGATTTATAATTTTTATGATTAATTTCCAATTTACCTTCATGACTTAAAATTGCTGGTACATATAATATTCCTGTAAGTTCATCAATATTATCATTTATTTTTTTACCATTCTCAAAATAAGTTTTAACAGTTTTAGGTACTATTATTACTTCTATAACATCATTATTAGGAATTTTGTTTTCACTAATAAATTTGTTTAAAACTTTCAAATCAATTAATCCATTGACAAACTCCTTTTTTGTAATAATTTCATACTTTTCATCTGAATTTTTAAAGTCTATTACATCTTGTTTTTTTGCTATCAAAGCACTTTTAAAATATTTAGTTATATTATTAATCATATTTAAGCTCCTTATTTTTTATATACAAAACTTACCTTTAGCTGCATGTTATTACATACTAATGCAATTAATATATATTTTACCATAAATATTACATACTATTGCCTTATTAAAAAATAAATCATGCCATGGACATAAATTCCATAATGTAATTTATTTTAAATTTATCTTATGATCACCATTTACATAACCATAAAAGCACTCAAATAACTGCATCTACTCTTACTAAAATCATTAGTATTTATTTTCAATGTAATACTACCTATAAAATATTATTTTAACTTACTTATTATTTTGTTTTATTTTTTCACTTTCTTCTCTATATATAATATTAACTTTGTTTTGCTCAATATTGAAATTTGAATTAATAAAAGAATAAATATTTTCAAAAAATAAATCACATCATGAATATAAACTCCATAATGTGATTTATTCTAATTTTATTAACAGTTAATAAACATACTAGAAATATTGCATTTTAACTAATATACCTTATATCTGATACAGCCAAACCATAATTGGCATTGTTACGATTCAAATGATAGTTGTAGTTACATTTATAACACTTGCATATTCTTCATTTTTTCCTTAAGATAAGTCTAAAAGAAAATTTTAACTTAGATTATTCATATAGTTCTATTGTTGAATAAAGAATTTTTTTAATTTATCCTTTCCTTCTTCATTTGATAAAAAATAATCCTCCATTAATGTACCTTTATCGAAATGCAATATTCTAGTACAAGTATTACAAATAAATTCATAATCATGAGTAACTAGAAATACAACCTTTCCATCTTCTCTTAGTGTATCTATAAGTTTTGAAACTCTAATCATACTATCGTAGTCCAATCCACTTGTTGGTTCATCAAATATTAAAATTTCTCTTTTACTTATGATACTTGTTGCAACAGCAAGTCTTTGTTTTTGACCTCCTGACAAGGTGTTTGGATGATTATCTTTATATTCATAAAGTCCTAAAGATTTAAGTACTTGAAGTACTTCTTCTCTATTAAAATTTTTTATTCCAAAACAACATTCTTCTTCAACTTTTTCTGCAAAAAGCTGATAATTAACATCTTGCATAACTAAATAACACTTTTTAAGGCGCTGTTTATCTGTAAGCTCTTTATTATCTATAGTAATTTTACCATCATAGTCTTTGTGTAATCCACATAGAGCTTTTGAAAATGTTGTTTTTCCTGCTCCATTATGACCTATAATTCCTATGCATTCACCTTTAGATGCAGTTATATCAAAACCTTTTTTTATAATCTGTTTTTTTCCATATCTTAAAATTATATTTTTCATTGTTAAATAGTTATTTTTTTCTAATTGCTCTTTTTTAATTGGTTCAACTTTGCTTAGGTCTAATGCTCTTAATCCTTTATTTTCTCTTTCCTTAACAGAAAGTTTTAGAAAATCCTCTTGAGAATATATAGACTTTATTTCTCCCTTTTCTATATAACAAATAATATCTGCTAAATCCTTTAAATAATATAATCTATGCTCTGTTATAATAATTGTTTTTCCTTTACTTTTTAAAAAGGTTAATAGGTCTTTTAAATCATTAATTGCATCACTATCTAGATTAGAAGATGGTTCATCTAAAACATAAATATCCGGATTCATAGCATAAATAGAGGCAAAGGCTATGTTTTGTTTTTCTCCTCCTGATAACTCAAAAATACTTCTATTTTTTAATTTTTCTATTTTAAAATCACAAAATGCCTTATCTACAATTGGTCTTAATTTTTCTTCTGAAACTGAAAGATTTTCAATACCAAAAGCAATTTCACTATCTGTATCTGTATTAAAAAATTGAGTATTGGGATTTTGAAATACAGACCCTACTTTTTCTGATATTTTATAAATTGGAAGACTTGAAATTAATTTACCATCAATCTCTACAACTCCACTTAAATCTCCTTGATAAAAATCTGGTATAAGACCATTTAAAAGACGTGTATTACTTGTCTTTCCGCAACCACTTCTCCCACATAAAACTATACATTGACCTTCTTTTATTTTAAGATTAATATTTTTTATAGAAGGTTCTTCCTTTCCTTTATACTTAAATGAAACATCTTTAAAATTTATCAAAAAATCCATCTCCCTACATTAATACTTCTAAAACAATAACTATAACCATTAAACTAATAGATAAATAATCACAAAATTTCATTTTCATTTTTACCATACATGTTCTTGGATTTGGATTTTCAATTCCTCTTGTTATAGCTGCTGCTGATAGTTCATCTGATACTTTAGAAGCTGACATAAGCATTGGAACATATATACATTCAATAGTATCTGATGGATTTTTTAAGAATCCCCAAAATGTAGGACTCACATCTCTCATTCTCATTGAATCCTTTATATTTTTCCAATCCTCAAATACTACTGGAAAATACCTAATCATAACTGTTAGTGGAATAATGACTTTTTGGGATACCTTCATCTTGTTTAGAGCTCCCATAAATTCACTAACTTTTGTTGTAGAAATCATAATGCTTGCTAATAATGCACATGGTAATATCATCTTTACAAATTGTGAAAATGTCACTATCATAAGGGCCAATGTTCCCCTTAAATATTTTCCAGCCAAATATTCCATTAATATAAGACAAAAATATCCAAGTGATATCTTTACTGGAGATTTATATGCACCACATAAAAAACCAAAAATTAAGTAAAAAATTATAAGACTTATTTTCATTTGAATACTAAATGCAAGAAATATTGCCGCATTTCCTAATATCATTAAAATAATCTTTGTTCGAGGATCAATTTTTAAAACACCTTTTTCCCCTTTATTTTCTAATGTAATATAATTAATCATGCCACTATTCCTGCTTTTCTAAACTGCTTTCTTAATAATTTTTTACCTATTAAACCACTTATAACAGCGCAAATAATTGTACCTATAATAATAGCTGGCAACATCCAACTCTGACCAGTTGAAACCATTGTATCAAAATACGCTGGATTTGCTGTACTGTTCTTTTGCATATAAGCCAAATAATTCTTTTGATCTAAAAAAAACATGGCATATGATGTTGTATTAGCTAACATAAATAATGAATATCCTATTATTGTAAGCTTAAAATTTTTATATTTCCCACTTGCTGTAATAATATCTGCAATGATTCCTAAAACCATAAATCCAACAACCATGCTCCAGTGCATACCAGTTATAAACATAAAGATTCCAACTAAAATTCCTAAAATTGTGATACTGCCTTTCTTAGGAACTTTCCCAGATAAAAGCAAATACACTGGACCTGGAAGTAATGCTGCACCTAATGGCATAAGAAAGGTTAAAACAGGATTGGTTGCAAAAAATACTCCTCCTAAAAGCATAAACACTGTAAAAATCGTAGAGAAGATTCCTGTGGTTACCATATCCTTTACAGTTAATTTATTTGCCTTGCTTAATTGTTTTGACATAAGTATTCCCCCTAAAATATTGAGTTAGTTAATTTAGTTCTATACCTATACTCTAATTGACATTTTATAAAATAGGTTTTAGACTTAAATTAAATCAATTTAATTATGTATAATTTATATTTTTAGTATATACTACAATAATGCTATTGAGAATGCACATCATTGTCATTCGTCTATTCACGATATATTAGAGTCTAATCGCAGCAAAGGAGGCTATAAATGAATCAACAATTAAATATTCATGAATCGTTGCTTTTAGATAACGGTTTTCATAAATGTAATAACTGTAAAAAATATAATTCTATTGGAACTTGTTATGAATTAGACCCTGCCATTGGATCAGGTTATTATTGGATTTATATTCATAAAAACCTTTTTTCTATAGTAATTCATGATTTTTATTTTCACGAAGATTTTTATCTGGAAAGTTTACTTCCTGAGTATTTTAGTATTTCTTATTACGAATCCGTTTCTGGTGAAGAATTAAATCCTTATTCTCGCCTAAATGCAGGATGTGTTAAAAGTTACTGGTGTAATAAAGTCATCTATAAAGCATTATTACATAAAAACATTCCTATAAAATCTATAGGAATAGAGTTTATGCCAAAATATTGTGATGAATTTTTATCAAATAAATTTTCAGATGAGTATATAAATCCTCGCTCAGCTTTAATAAATATTAATGAAACAACGGATTTCCCTGAGATGGTCTTATTACTACATCAAATATTGAAATATAGAGGCAATGGTATTTCTGCTAAATTATTTTATGAGGGTAAAGTTTCAGAAGCAATGTCACTTATATATGAAAGATATAATCAACATAAAAAAACTTATTCAAATCTTTCTCAAATAGATATAGACCATTTACAAAGTGTAGCTTCATATATTAATGATCATTATGCTAATGAATTACTTTTATCTAAATTGTGTAAAATAGCTTGTATGGGAACTACTAAATTCAAAAAATCCTTCAAAGAATTATATAAATGTACTTCTACCGAATATATACAATATCGTCGTATGAGCCAAGCTGAACATCTTTTAGTAGATACGGATTTAACAATAGGTCTAGTTTCTAAAATTGTAGGTTATAAAAGTGCTAGTAGATTTTCAGAACTTTTTAAAAAAAGCACTGGTTTATGTCCCGTTGAATATAGACGTTTATCAAAGCGTTCTTAATCAATACTTTAAAAAACTAAAAATTTTATAGTAAACAGCTAATTCCTTGCTATATAAATCAATTTATTTACATACCCCAGGAGTGACTTAAAAAAAGAGCTGATGATATATTAGAATTAACTAAATTACCATCAGCTCAAAAATTTTATTAAATTATTCAGCAGGAAGCTTTGAAAGCATTTCTACTACATTAAAATACATTTGTTCAATTCTGTTTCGATCATATTTCATTCCACAAACTTCAATATGATCTGTATTGTCAAATTCTCCAAGATAGTTCCATGTACCCTTTAATGCAGTTCCGCTATAATCAACTATTTCATCTGATGAGCCAACCTTAGGATTTGCAGCTGATATTACGCTCACAACGCCATCATTTCTCCACCAGCTTTTATCTATAGGAACTTCACCACTCTTATTGTTCGTATACCTTCCCATAAATATGGAGCTTTTCACAAGAATAGGATTCATATTTTTATTTGGCACTTGAAAATGAGTCAATCTATCCTCATGAGTATTTACACATGCAATTGAAAAATAATTGATATCACTTTGTGTCTTAACATAGGAATTAAATTCTCGAGCTCCTTCTGGTGACAAATCCCAAACACTTAAATCCTTGGTTTTCTTCCAAATTGCACTTTTAATTACTCTATTGTTATATGCTAAACGTGATTCACCAGGTTTTCTTTTAAGACCCCACTGATCTAATTGGAAATCATAATTTAAGTCATCTAAATCAACCTTCTTGCCTTTTATTGCTGCAATAGCTGCAACAAATTGATGTGTAAGAGGCTCAATACCATATTTTATATGTGCTTCCTGACTTCCATCATGTGGAGTAGCAATAGATGTAATACTTGATACCCATGATTTTCCACCAGTAAAAAGTGAATTGATACTTCCATCTGTGGTAAATGATAATTCATCAGGATCTCCATTTTCTAAAAGCTGTGCCAATAAACGAATTGTCTGTCCTCCCATGCTATGCCCCATTAGATGAACTTTTCTAATATTTCCAGATGAATCTTTTGTTCCAATTTGATTGTACACCCCTGGATAGCTCCGTCCATATCTTGCATGTCCATATTTTTTAGAATGTGATTCTCCATAATCAACTGTGCCGCCTACAATATATGTATACAGCTCACATGCCCTATCCCAGTTACTTGAAACAGGTCCGATAGATGGAGAGTATACAGTATAACCCTTGTAGGTAAGTTTTTGAGTCAAACTTTCTTTACCTCCCCAGTAATAAAGACCGGCTCCTTCATTACGACCCCAACCAAAGCATCCATGTACCATAACTATAGGATAATCATTTCCAACTACTGTAGCATCACCGTTATCAGCAGCTTTTATAGTAGAAAATGAGGTGAAACCAAAAATTATACAGATGATAATAATGGATGCTGTAATCCTTTTAAAATAAGACTTTTTCATACACATGCTCCTTTACATCATAAATTCTGTAGCCAGCAGCTAGGCTATATAATTTTTTTATTTTGATTAATTTAATAGTAATTTTAAATTAGAGTATCCTAACGTTAATTATTTTTAAAAGGACATTAAAGAAGGTTAGTTAGTTCATTTTTTACAAATCATTAATTATTAATTGTATTGTTATGACAGCTTGTCCTAATAACTTAAGTATCACATACTGCTTAATCAGATGTTGCATCTCTAATGATATCTTATAGTAAAGCATTTTCATTAGATAGGCCCTGATTATGTGGTGCTTTAGTTAGTATTTTTACTCAGGATATCCCTTTTCAATTATAACATTATTTTACTTTTTTTCAATAATAGTCCATAAATAATTTTAGTATTTCCCCTTATTTCTTTAAAATAAAAATCTACTAGTTAAGCTAGTTATTTTCCTTTTAAGGATAGTCCTAATCTCAAAAAACATCTGAAAAATATAAAAAAAGATCTGCCATGTGCACTATTTCATTAGTTATCCTTAAATAAAATGCTAACTGTTCACTGGCCTGATCTTCTTATATGAATATGGATTTGCCTTATCATATTCATTCTTATCAAATCTAACACAAAAGTTTCTATTCAGACACTATATTTTTATTTGCTTTAAGCTTTTCTCTAAATATGCAATCATTAGAAAATACATGGATTCCCCTATCGTCATAAAGAAAAAATACATTGTCAGTTTCTTCATCTACTATGTACACTGCACAATCAAGCTCTGTATCGTCTCCTATATCAGAAATAATAATCTTTCTAAAAAGCTTCTCAATATTTATCTTATTTGCTTTCCAAATATATCGTGTTCCATAGTAGATTTCATTATCATCAATCCATTCAAAAGGAAAAATAGTTCCTTCAAAATAATCCAAACACGTTTCAATAAACTCATTTTCTCTTTTTTTAGACTCATTATATTTATCTTCATATATAACAGCTAATTTATCAGAAAAGTTACAACTATTCCATACTTCACAAGCATAACTAACGCATAAATCAACATATTCTTCTCTATAACATAACTCTTCATTTTCTATATCTTCAACATCATAATATGGGCTTTCATATGGTAACATTTCAAATGAAATACACTCTTTTGATTCAAAACAATAAGCAGCTATCAACTTATTCAAATATAAGTTCATTACTCCATCACCCTTTACATAAAACTAACTTCTTTAACTTTTATTTATCTTATAGTAACCCAAAATCTTACTTCATATCAAGTTATATCTACTATTATAAAAACTATTTTAATAATTTTAAATTTTATATGTTACTATATCAATCACATCGTGGATATACCGTTCCATGATATAATCTATTCTCATTTTATTGGCGGCTAGTAATAATAATGTGTCTAAAATTTATTATATTATTTCAAACATCTAATCCCATCTTGTTTTAGACATAAATCATTTTAATTATATATAATCTTAAAATGACTTATGTTTAAATTTTCCCCTGTGAAGCTAATTGGATATTCTGTTCCAGTAACTCCCCAACTTGTTTTGCTATTTGCTCTGTACTATCATTTAATTCATTCAATATAAAGGATTCCATAATACCTAAAACAGCCATACTTAAAAATCTTAGAAGTATTCCAGAATTTTTTTTAGGATTTACCTGATTTATTTTTTCGCTTAGTTGTTTCATCATGAAATCTAAGAGCTGTTTCCTAAATGAGACCGTGCTTTTACTTACAAATAAAGCTGCAAAGAAAGATTTATGCTGCTCAAAGTAATTGAACCAAATCACTGTACCTTCTATAAAGCCCTTCTCTTTTTTTTGTTCACAAATTCTTTCTAATTCTTCTAATTGCTTGTTGACGATTGTATCTAGCAATTCGTATTTATCTGCATAATGTAAATAAAATGTCTTTCTACTTATATCCGCTTTTTCAGTAATTTTTTTCACCGTAATTTCATCAAAGCCATCTTCAATCAACATTGTTAAGAATGTTGATTGAATTGCCTTTTGCGATTTTATGATTCTCCTATCTACTTTATTATTCATACAAAAACTCCTTTTATTTAATATACACATTTTAAAAAATGTGTATTAATACATAAAAATAAAAATGTGGTCATTGAAATGATTCAATTTATAATCTAATATAAATATACACGAGAGTATTAAAACTCGCAAGTGTATAATTTTTTTAATAAAGGTGGTAGTAGATATGAAGGTTATTAACAAAAACATAAAGTTTAACGCACAATGGTTACAGTTAGCAGCTATTTTAAATCTACCTGAAAATTCTAAAAAGAATAAACAAAACCCTGCAATTGTTTGTGTTCATCCAGGTAGCAGTTGTAAAAATCAAACTGCAGGCATATACGCTGAAAAGCTTGCTGAATTAGGATATGTAACCCTTGTATTTGATGCATCATATCAAGGCGAAAGTGAAGGAGAACCTAGATATATAGAAGAACCAGCTATAAGGGTTAACGATATTCGTTGCGCAGTAGATTACCTAACTACACTTGATTTTGTAGATGAAAATCGTATTGGTGTATTAGGTGTTTGTGCTGGAGGTGGTTATGCAGTAAATGCTGCAATGACAGATCATAGAATCAAAGCTGTTGGTACAGTTGTAGGTGCGAATATTGGTCGTTTATACCGTGAAAGTGATCCTATTAAAACATTAGAATTAATAGGTAATCAGCGTACTGCTGAAGCTCGTGGTGCTGAGCCAATGATTACAAACTGGATTCCTAACAATCCAAAGGAAGTAGAATCAGCTGGTATTACTGATATAGATATCATAGAAGCTGTTGATTATTATACAACTTCAAGAGGTCAAAGCTGTAATTCTCCAAATAAGTTGAATTTCACTAGTATGGCCTCAGTAATTGCTTTTGATGCTTTCCATTTAGTAGAAGAACTACTAACTCAACCTTTACAGATTATTATAGGTAGCAAACAAGGGGGCTTTGGTTCATTCAGAGATGGTCATGAACTTTATGAAAGAGCAGCTTCAAAGAAAAAGGATTTATTTGTTCTTGAAGGTGTAAGTCACTATGATTTGTATGATCAACCAGAACCAGTTAAAAAAGCAGTTGAAAAATTAGAATCTTTCTATAAAGAAAATCTTTAAAACTGAACTAAAATCTGAACCTTAAAATAGAATTAATCTCAAAATAAGATGACTAAAAAAACACCTTATGTTGATTTTACGGTATAAAATACCTATTTTCCAGCGTAAGGTGTTTTTTTTATCATCTATTTAGCAAGCAATGTAGTTATAAAAAATGATTAGATAACAAAATTATTCTCAATTAAAATTACACCATAATATCTTATAATTATTCCATTTAATCGTGATGCTTATTTATATAGGTATAAGAATCAATGCCTAAAAACATACTTATTGTTGCATAAAATCTCAATTCTTTTTTAATCTATAATATCATTACAACATATTACTTATCTTATTGAAATCAATAATATGTTTATTATTTAATATTTTTAAATCATTTATTTTATACCTTATTGATTCACCTAACCTTATACTTGCAACCTAGTATAAGAATATTTCTAACTAAATTATTATTTATTAATTAGGTATTCTACTACTTTTTTAAATAAGTATGGCTGAATAATAGGATAAGTTAAATTTTCAGGCATATTATCAAGTAATCTTATCTCACCTATTTCATAATTTGGCAATTTATCAAGACCAATAACTTTTGAATAGAATAATTGTCCAAAGGATTCGCCTTCACCTGTGTCTACTGAATAAGTACATACTGGTATTATAGAAAAATCTTTTGCTCCAGTCTCTTCAAACAATTCTCTTGAAGCAGTATAATTTATATCTTCATTTTCTTCCCTGTGCCCTCCTGGAATTTCCCAAGTTTCTCTTTCCTTGTGTCTTACAAATATCCATTTTCCTTTATACTGTGCCATGATAATTGCAAACTTTAGTTTATTATTCTCTACTGAATTTAACTCATAAAATTTCACATTTAACATATACTTCTCTCCTTATATAATGTAGTTATAATATTCAATAGAAAACTATCTTAAATTCTAACGAACATTACAACTATAATCTTAGTGACCTTTTAAAGGATTCTCTACAAACTAAAATCTATTTCAAACAATGCATATATTCTTCTACTTCCTCATATTTAACTAAAAATGCTTGTCCTTTAGAACAGAATATTGAAGTTGAGGTATATTCAATATCTGCATTTTTATCATAGGCTATCTTTTCTATAACTTCTTTTTCATTGTGACAAATATCGTATCCATCAAATACAAAATTAAATTTACCCTTTCCTTTAGTAAAGGATATAAATTCTACACTATAATTCATAAATGTTGCAACTGGGCCTCTTCCTTTTACAATTACCTTGTTATCAATTGCTTCTGGTGGATTAAAAGATCCCTTTAATTTTTGTATATCTGATAAAACCCTACCCATACACTCTAATGGAACTTCCATTTTAAAAGAATAATAAGGTTCTATTAATACATTTTTAGCTTTTTCTAATCCTTGTCTTAAAGCTCTAAAGGTAGCTTCTCTAAAATCTCCTCCACTGGTATGTTTGTTATGTGATCTTCCAGTTAAAAGTGTTATTTTTAAATCTGTTATAGGAGAACCTGTTAAAATTCCATGATGATCTCTTTCAAAAATATGAGTTCTTACTAAATTTTGATTTCCTATGGTTAAATCATCTGTATGACATAAATTTTCAAATGTAATTCCACTATTTCTCTTTCCTGGCTCTAATTTAAGGTGGACTTCTGAGTAGTGTCCTAAAGGTTCAAAGTGACCATATCCCACTACTGTATCCATAATAGTTTCCTTATACAATATTTCACAAGGTCCAAAATCTATTAATATGCCAAATCTTTCTTCCATCAAATTCTTTAATACTTCTAATTGAATAACACCCATAATATAAACTTGAATTTCTTGAAATTTTTCATTCCAAATTATATTTAAAGAAGGATCTTCTGCTTCTAAAATTTTGAAATACTTTAAAACATCCTTTACATTTAATGTTTCATCAAATATAACTTTTGATTTTAAAGTAGGAACAATGTTATATGTAGCTTTTTCTTTCAAAGTTCCGATTCCATCACCTACATTAGCAGAATTTAAACCTGTTACTGCAAAAATCTGTCCCGCTTCAGCTTTATCTACATTTGTATATTTATCACCATTATATATTCTTATTTCATTAACCTTCTCACAAAAATCATCTCGAAATCCACCTAAATTTACTTCCTCTTTAACTTTTAAATTGCCACTTAATGCCTTTACATAGGTTAATTTATTATTTTGTTCATCATGACGTATCTTATACACTCTTCCACTAAATTTTTCTTCTTCATTATATTCTGTATAAGTTAAAATATGTAGGTTTTCTAAAAAGTCTTCTATTCCTATATCCTGTAATGCAGAGCCTATAAAACAAGGGAAAATCTTACTTGATTTAATAAGCTTTTTCATGGAATTTAACCATAATTCTTTGTCATAATTATCCGCTAAATATTTCTCTAAAAGATATTCATCCTGCTCTGCAATAAATTCTACTATTTCAGGTGAAAACTCTTCATTATTTAATGATTTATCAATAAGAAAAGCCTTTTTAGTAAAATTAAGATTTATCTCTTTAATTACATTTTGAACATTAGCTCCCACTCTATCTATTTTATTTATGAAAAAAAGAACAGGAATATTGTGCTTTCTTAAAAGATTCCACACTGTTTCTGTATGCCCTTGAATTCCTTCAACTCCACTTATTATAATTACAGCATAATCCATAACCTTTATAGCTCTTTCCATTTCAGATGAAAAATCCATATGTCCTGGATTATCTATAAGATAATATGTAGAATCTTTATAGTTAAAGGTTCCTTGCTCTGAAAACACTGTTATTCCTCTTTCTTTTTCAATTTTATGATTATCTAAAAAAGAGTTTTTATGATCCACTCTTCCTCTATTTCTAATGCTTTTTGTATGATATAATATTTGTTCTGCAAATGTGGTTTTACCTGCATCTACATGTGCTAATATTCCTATTGTCTTATGCATAACTTGTCTCCCATTATAATTTAATTTAAATAATATCAAAAACTCCTATATGTGAGAGCTTTTAATTTACTATTCTATTTATATTTATTTTTTATTTTAATATTTACAATAAAATATTCTTCATTATTTACTATTTTTAATATATTATCTAACTGAGCAAATTGCATAATTTAAAAATTTCTAATAGACATACAACATAGTATGTTTAGATAAATATATCAATACAATATATTTATATTTAAAAATAAATTATGCAATTCTCTTAACTAATTATATATATACTATATAGTATTTTAGCCCTATAAAGTCACAGCTTCATAAATTTCTTTTCTATATTATTCTCACTATTATTACATTATTATATTATCATATAATAAACCACTTAAGCTAGAAACATAACTTTATAATAATCTAATAACTCTGTAAATCATTTAATATTTTTACCATAGATATTGTGTATTAATATATTAAAGAATTGCGTTATATTGTAGCAGTTTTTTAGGTTTGCTTTTATTTTTAATTTACATAATTATATTTAAGTAATCTAATCCCATATTTCTTAAGAATCCTACAATGTAAAATTTATACTAGCAACAACATTTATAAGATTTCTTAGGATAATAGCTGTAATTATAACAACAAGTGTAATTTTTTCTGCTTTATGCTTTTAGCTTTACCCCTATACTTGCTCTTATTCTTCATTATTTAATTAAAGATTACTAAACTTCACAGAAATAAAAGAACCCGCATACGATGAAAGTAAAAAGGCACCTGAAATTAATCAAGTGACTTTTTCGTAAATACACAATACATTGTATATTTTTTTACAGTTACCTTATACGATAATTCCATGCTTTTTCTTATCTGCCTGTTCTCTTATCAATCTATCTATATCTTTTTGCATAACTCGCACCTGTATTGGACGTTTGTACTCTCTTTTCACATGGTACAGCTTATAGATCATAATCTATATTTATATTTTTATCTTTTATTCTTTTTTCTAACTGTTCTACTCTATCTTTCAAAACTTCTATTACATCTTTTTTTATATTTTATTATTTTTTCTTTTTTAAAATAATTATATAACATTCTCTCTGTTTGCCAAAATAAATCTTTATTCATTTAATCCCACTTAAACACTAAATCTTTGTACTATTGTCTGTAGTTCTTCGTTTGTGGCTTTGTATTGGGTATGTTCTTCATAACCATTCCAGTTATCTACTCCACAAGCTTCTAAGGCATCTAGCTTATCCTCCGCTTGTAATAATTCTAAAAATCTTTGTTCACTTATTTGTATCATTTAATATTCCTCCCTTAATAGGTATAGCAGTCTTATTATTTATACATATTATTCTCATTATCATTTTGTTATACTTAATATTTTTGAATTACGACATAAAAAATACCGTTTATCCTTTTTGAATAATACGGTATTTTTCAATTTAAATATATATTATATTTCCATCTTTTATCAACCATTAAATATTCTCTTATAATTTTAATAATATTATTGATGGTGTCCTCATGATAATTACTTTTTCTCTGAAAATTATTATAAACTCCGATATGATTAATTTTAATATTATCCTGTGTTTTGCATAAATCTATTATAAATTTTTCAATTTTATTAGAAAGTATTTTTGTTAAAGTTTCACTATATTTATTATTTATATATATAATCCAACTCAACTTTTTCATTACGAGCTAACTCAAGTTTTTTTCCATCTTCAATTTTTCTATCTTTTAAAATAGTATTTTCATTTTCAACTTTGTCAATAGATGTAGGTAATTCATTTTATTTCCGTAAAAGCCTATAAAATAATTATTAATAATAATCACTATTCTTTATGTTAATTATATGTTCTTATTTATTACAGGAACATATGGATTTTCATCAGATTTTTCTCCATAATAGCCACAAACACCATCTTGAGGAGAATTCCAATATTCAATAGGTTCAATCATATCACTATCTTCCCTATTACTTTCATTAAGGCATTCATCACACAAATATTCCTCGTATTCACCATCATAATATTCTGCCTTATTATCGCACTTAGAACATTTTATTTCAGGCTCATTATTTCTATTTCATTTTTTCTTTTAAATCGTATAATTCTCCTACAACTTTTATAGTTAAACAAGTAGTAGATCCAAAATTATTTATCGTTAATAATACTAAGATTAATATAAAAGCAAAAATATACTATAATTATAGATAAGTAAAAATATGCTGACATCCTCAAATGATATTGTCATATCTTTACTACAATTCAAATTTGATTTTTTCAAACTTTACCACCTCTAACTTAAAACAACACTCATTTACTATTTTACTCCATTATTTCAATATTACATTACCACAAAATAGGCTATTTAGACAAAGAAAGAGCACCCTAATGGATGCTCTTTAACATTATTGGTTATATTTTATAAGAAATTTACATAAATAAGTTTTGTTCTTATTCTAATTTTATTAATATACTAGTTCTAACTTATTAATTTCCAAGGCGTATCCCATGAATTTTGTACTTTTGTATCTGGAGCAAAACCGTGTGACCACCATTTTGCTTCATAAGTCTTTCCTTTATAGCTAACTTTATCTCCTGCATTGTAGCTTTTATTGGCGTTCCATTCATTTTCAGGTAATTTAGTAATTTCATCTTCTGATGATTTTACTAGTCCATCATCTGTAATTTTGTAGGTTATACTATTACCTTTTTCTAGCTCTAATTTATTATCTAAATTAGTAATTAATAATCTACCTTCTGATTCCTGGTGTTTTATTGTAATATAGTATCCAGTCTTAATAGAAATATTTTTAACTAAAGCTTCATTTGATTTATTTCCTATAAAGTCCTTTGTGTAAACAATATTTCCTTCATTATCTTTAATTGAAAGTGATACATAACTATCATCAAAGTAAACATGTGGTTCACCTTTTTTTATGTCAATCTTTGCTTCATTAGATGATAAATCTAAGGTTAATTCTCCAAAAATCCAATCTGCTAAACCTTTAAAAGTAATATTAAATTTCTTGCCTAAATAAGGATTTTTATTAGGCTTTGGTACATCACTTTCATTAATTGCTTTTAATTCATTTTTACTAATTCTATATGTGTTAGTTGCTCCTTTATCAAGGTCTAAATTTTTATCTGTATTTGTTATAAAAAGTCTATTTGAATATTCTCTGTGTTTAACTGTTAAGTAGTATCCTTCTTTTAAAGGAATGTCTTTTACTAAAGCATCATTGACTTCATTACCAATAAAGTCTTTATAAAAAACAGTTTGTCCATTGCTGTCTTGAATTAAAATTGATGCATAACTGTCATTAAAATAATAATGAGTTTTTATATTTTGGACAGTAAGTTTACTAGTTAATTTATCAAGATTTAAATCGAGTTTAGCAAACTGCTGATCATTATATCCTTTAAAATCAAATGTAAAAGCTGAACCTTCATTTGGATTTTCTTTGTTTATTGTTGAATCTGGCAAAAGGTCCTTGTATTTTTTTAACATTTCACTTTTTAAAGGTTCTGCTAATGCATCTATTGCAAGTTTTATCTCTATCTTAGCCTTTGCACAATCACTTTTAACCATCAGCTTTTCAGCATAAATTTTATCTGCAAAACTATCAATTCTTCCTGCTAATTCTTGATTTAAATTTTGATTTAAGCTTTCATTTTTGAGTCCTTGGCTAGTAACAACTAATGTATTAGTCTTATTATTAGTAAGAGCAGTTTTATTATCTCTAATTTTTAAACGAGATGGTTCACAGTGATATACTCTAATTTTGTAACCTTCCTTTAAAGTTTGGCTACTATTTTCTAATACTGCATTTGTACCAGTAATTGATTTTCTATAGGTAACGTTATTATTTTTATCTAATATTTCAATTTTAACATACTCTTCATTAGGGAAATAATAATGTGGTGATTTATCAAAAACCTTCATATTCAATTTTTCATTTTCTAAATCTACATTGGCTGTAGCAAACAAACTATCAGATATTCCTAAGAAATCTATTTCTTGATTTACTAAAGTACTTCTTGTACGTAATTTATAATTTAAAGTTACATTATTATTAGCTTCTTTAACTTTTAAATAATGGCTATCAAGTGTATATGATTTATTAGAACTATTTGTACTGTAAATAGTATAAATACCTGCTGGCAATTGACCTAGAGAAATAGTTTGATTTGTAATAGCAACTTTTTTAACTTCTTTTTCTCCATTCATTATATAAAGAGTTTGATTTTTAATTTGATTAAAATCATCAATTTTAAAATTTAAAGTTACATTTCCCTTTAGACCAGTTGTAGCTAAATCATCTGTGGTTACTAAAGATAATGGAGTTTCAAGTTTTAATGATTGTTGTATTTTAGAAACTTCATTAGCAGGAACAACTTCATTTAATGGTGCAACAGGTTTATAATTTTTGTATCTATTTTCTTCCTTTTGCCAATCTGTCATAGCTCCACCAAAGGATTCTATAACTGGTGTAAAATCTAGTTTGCTTATTTCACCATAGTATTTACTTATTAAATCAAATTGTTTATAGTCAGATGTATTAAAACCAGGAGTATTTGCTAATTTACGATACTCTTGATTGAAATGCGTAAAACTAGCATCTCCAGCTTTATCCTTCAAAAGTATATATCCATATAATTGCTCTCTTAATCCCCAAGTATTAAAGGCTGCTTTATCTTGATGCCAAAGCTTATTTACATTATTGTCAACAGAACTTTTTCTACCATAATCATATAACCATCCACTTGTAAAAATATTTACATCTGGATCTTTTTTCTGAAGACTATGGGCATATATATTATTCCAAACTTCCCCTCTATTAAAATCATCTTGATATCCATGACCAATTTCATGTAAGGCTCCCCAGCCTTTAGATAACCAAAAACTAGCTACTGAATCTGAAGTTTCTGCAGTGTGATTTCCTCCATAATAACCGCCACCAGGACCACTCTTATCAGCTTTTATAAAATACTTATTAGGAACATTTTTATTAGTTTGAATATTTGTATTAAAACTAATTCCAGCTAAGTTATTATAATATTCAAATATCTCATGATAATAAAGAATTAATTGATTAATAGAAGAAAAATCCTTCATTTTTTTCATATAAGCCTTATCCTTTTGTGGAACTAATAATTGAAAATAATCATCTATTACTAAAGCAAAAGGAGCTGATGCTTTGTCCCATTGATTAAAAAATGTTTGCTCATTTTGTCCTTTTTTATAGATAGGCAAAGTCTGCATATTGCCAGTTACCTTATATTCAATTTTAGGTTTTTCACTACCACCATAAACTGTATCTACAAATGGAACAGAGCTGTATGGAGTTGATATGGTAATTGCTGATTGATTAAATGCTTTAGATGTTTCATGTTGATTATTATCATTTAATAATCTTACAGTTAAGTTTCCTTTAAAATTAGGATTTACCTGTTTAATTGTTAGCTGTACATTTGCAGGTAAAATTATACCTAAATCCTGCTTATCATGGCCAAGACCTTTAGAAAGACCAGTTTTTCTAAGCCAAGTAGGATTTTCTAAATTATAAAGTTCTTTTTGTTTTACTTCGTCAGCATAAACTTTTGTCCCGCTTCCAAATATAGCGCAAATGAATAATACTTGAAGCATTAAAAATTTCGTGAAACCTTTCACATTATTATCCTCCTTTTATTATAAAATTAAGTCTGTTAAATAGATTAAAATAGTAAATTTAGAATGGATTCTTTAATACTTATTAACAGACTTCTATATTAAAATTTATTTATATATTTGAGAAAATTGCATAATTCATTTTTAAATATAAATATATTGCATTGATATAATTGTTTAAACACAATATGTTGTATGTATATTAGAAATATTTTAATTATGCAATTTGCTCATTTAATTAATATAAATAAATCCTAAATCATTTAAATATCATATTTAAAGTCCATTAACTAATTTTCTTTAAACCACCATTTATAACTTGATATGTTACTGAATCAGCCTTTTCTAATTCACTAAGATTTTCTGTGTTTATAATTTTAAGTCTATCCTTAGATTCTAAGTGAGTTATTGTAATTATACTTCCCTCTTCAAGTGAAGCTGTTTCACTATTTGATTGATAATTATAAGTTCCTATAAATTTCTTTGAATATACAGTTTCTTTTTTACTATTTTGAATTAATATTGTAGCATACTCATTAAAATAGCTATGAGGAACTCCTGAGTTTGTAGTTACTGTAGCTTGTTTTTTTGTTAGATCCATTTTAATTTCTGCAAAAACTCTATCAGCATATCCTTTAAATAAAGTGTTGAATTCAGTTCCATAGTATGTTGGTTTGCTAGGATTAGGAATTTCACTTTTAGATACTTTTAAAAGCCCACTATCAGTGATCTTATAATTTATATTATTATCCTTTTCTAGTTCTAATTTATTATCTAAATTAGTAATTAACAATCTATCCTTTGATTCCTTGTGGTTTATTGTAATATAGTACCCAGTTTTAATAGGGATATTTTTAACTAAAGCTTCGTTTGTTTTATCTCCTATAAAGTCTTTTGTGTAAACAGTATTTCCTTCATTATCTTTAATTGAAAGTGATGAATAACTATCCTTAAAGTAAACATGTGGTTCACCTTTTTTTATGTCAACCTTAGCTTGATTAGAGGATAAGTCTAAGGTTAATTCGCCAAATAGCCAATCGCCTAAGCCTTTAAAAGTAAAATCAAAATGTTTACCTATATAAGGACTTTTATTTGGGTCTGGTATTTCACTTTCACTAATTGGATTTAACTGATTTTTACTAATTTTATATGTGTTAGTAGCTCCTTTATCAAGGGATAAATTTTTATCTACATTGGTTGCAAAAAGTCTATTTGAATATTCTCTATGCTTAACTGTTAAGTAATATCCTTCTTTTAAAGGGATGTCTTTAGCCATAGCATCATTTACTTTATTGCCTATAAAATCTTTATAGAAAACAGTTTGTCCTAAATTGTTTTGAACTAAAATTGATGCATAGCTATCATTAAAGTAATAATGAGTTTTTATATTTTCAACAATAAGTTTACTAGTTAATTTATCAAGATTTAAATCTAGTTTAGCAAACTGCTGATCACTGTATCCTTTAAAATCAAAAGTAAAGTTTGATCCTTTATAATTACTTTCAGTACTGCCAGCTAAAGTAACTGTTTTAGTAATAGTATTATCAAATAAATCAGTGATAATTACTTTTGCATAAAGACCAGTTGAACTAGACAATTGGCAACTTTCTTTTATAGAATTTTTATATGATTTAATATTATTTATTGTTTTAATTGGAGTACCAGTCATACTAGCATTATTATAAATTTCTATTTTACCTTTAAACTGAGGAGTACTTTGATTTTTTAGTTTCCAAGAAATATTCAAAGAGTTATTTTCATATTTAGCATTTGTTATATCAAAATCTAAAGTTCCCACATCTGGTTTGCTAGGTTGATTTATATTAAATACTTGTCCACTAGTCATTGATGGTTTTGTGTTACCACCTGCTTCAGCCCAAACATATTCAGAGTTTCCTCCTCCATCCCAATTCTTCTCAGGATATTGTGAGGTAATTCTTTGCTTATTTAAAGAATTCCAATCTTGATTTGAAACACTTCTACTATAAAAATTTTTTAATCTAGCATTTCTTACATCTTGACCATTTCCTGCCCAATCTTCTTGAAACATTCCTGTTCCCCAACCAAAGTTTACATTAGCTACAGGGAAATCTAATACAGCTATTTGCTTCCATTCTTTTGTAGATTCGTCTCTTATCCATTGTCCAAATTTAGTATGTCCATCTTCTTGCCAATTACGCATGGTCATTTTATACCAACTATTAGGGTTCCAATTATAATTAGTTTCTACTTTCATGCCTTCTCCTTCTCCACCAAAACGTGATGAAGTAGAACTTGATGATAGATATTCTGCCTCAATAGGTTGTCTTACAGAAATTGGGTCCCAAATTGCAAAATGCAGTGTACGTCTATCAGATCTTTGCTGAAAACCAGCATACCCACCAGCTTCTCCTCCAGCATTCCAATTATGGACAGCCCAATAAGTATTAGGTGCATTTTTAGTTGTGCTCCAATCTACTGACATCATATCAGCTTTCTTTTCATTTACAGGACTTACATACATACCAGTTGCATTAGTATGTGCATAAACTAATTTGGTATTTATATTAACAACACCAAAGATTATTAATAAATTTATAATTCCAATTAACAAGGATTTCTTCTTCACTAATCATCTTCCTCTCTTTGATTTAAATTTTTAATGATTTAACAAATATGTTGTCTAGATCTTTTAAACATGAGTTTGTAATTATTATAGATTGATTTTTGTTAAATACATTTTTATTTCAGTAAAAACTCCATAATCATACCCTTTAAATAAAGTATCGAACTTAATTTAAATTACCTAATAGTTCATTATTTACATTTTGTTTACAGCTTTATATTGATGCAAAAATTCCCCCTTTCCATTATAAATTAAGCCTATTAAATAAATTCACTTCATTAAATAAACTCAATCCATTAACTAGATTAAAATAGTAAATTTAGAATGAATTTTTTAGTACTTATTAACAGGCTTCTATATTAAAACTTATTTATATATCTATTAATATAAGAAAATTACATAATTGATTTTTAAATATAATTATGTCAATATATTATATTGTTCTGTTTGCTTAGACACATTATATTTTATTGTCCTATTCGCTTAAACACAGTGTATTCTATGGGTATTAGAAATCTTTTAATTATGCAATTTGCTCATTTAATTAATATAAATAAATCCTAAATCATTTAGATATCATATTTTATGTTAATAAACACCATAACATTTAATATAAATTTAATTTAGATATAATATATGTTTTAATAAAATGTACTATTTTATATCAATCAACTAAAATATGTAAATGAAGCGTAGAGATTATTTATATTAATTTCTAATTAGAGTTTATCATGAAAATATTTATGTTTAACTAAAAAAGTATGAATAGACATTATAATGGAATAAATGGATTTATTTAAATAGAATAACAAAATGAAGGAAAGATGTTACAAAATAAATTAGATAGCTAAAAAGTTATAAATGTTTTAATAATAGACTATAAATAATTATTTACATTTATTTCAATTAATGTGATAATATATAATATACTACTAAATTGTACAGGAGGATTGAATATGAAATTACCCCAAAAAATAATAGCAATTACTATTATGTGTGCTTCAATTCCATTATGTTCAACTAATATTACAGTTAATGCTGCTAATAAAAAAGATGTAAATTTATCTTATACTATAACACAACCAGAAATAAATAGGATGATACCAGTAGCATATCGTTGGATGGTACAAATAACAGGTGAATCTGGAGCAATTGTATATGATAATCCAGGTGGAGGACATCAATTAAGAAAATTAAGTAAAGGTGCCAGAATACGTTATGCTGGGGAGACTAGAAATGTAAATGGTGAAAAATGGTATAAGATATCAGATAGAGGTTGGGTGTCTGCACGTTATGCAAGATTATATAAAATGCTTATATAAAAAACGGATATGTAGGTAAATTTGATTTTACACAAATCTATTTACATTCTTTAAAAAACAAAGAAGTGTCTGTCTCATAATGCACTTTTATGCATTATGAGACAGACACTTAGTATTATTTATTTCTTTTTCCATTTCAGTAATAATGCAGAATTAATAATAACAAGCACAGATCCTGCATTATGAACAAGAGCTCCTACTACAGGATTAAGTATTCCTGTTATTGCAAGTACAACTGCTACAAAGTTTAATATCATTGAAAAGCTTAGATTTACCTTTATGATAGTCATCATTTTTTTAGAAAGTGCAAATATATGAGGAAGCTGACTTATATCATCACTGACAAGTGCGATATCTGCAGCATCTACAGCAATATCACTTCCTACTCCTCCCATTGCAATACCTACATAAGCCTTTTTCAGTGCAGGTGCATCATTAATACCGTCACCTACCATACACACCATTTCTCCTTTACTTTGGATATTATGGATTTCATCAAGTTTATCTTCAGGTAAGCAATCTGCTTTCACTTCAGAAATACTAATCTTATTAGATATATATCCCGCAGCTTCAACGTGATCTCCTGTAAGCAACACAGGTGTGATTCCAAGCGATTTAATATTTTCTATCATATGTGGGGCATTTTTACGTAACATATCTGACAAAGCAGAAAACCCAACCATAATATCATCTATTGCTATGTAAATAATAGTGCATCCTCTTAAATGATAGAATTTTATTTCCTTTATAACTTCATCTCTAAAAAAAATATGATTATCTTTCATTAGCTTTTCATTTCCAGCAAAAATTTTTTTCTCATTTATTTTTGCTAAAACACCTCTTCCTGGAAGCATAGTGAATTTTTCGGGTTCTGTAGGTATATTGCCAGTATTTTTAAAACTCTCCACAACTGCTTTTCCAAGTGGATGTTCACTTCTTAATTCTGCAGATACCAATACTTTATATAACTCTTCATCTGTATAACTATCTGAAAAACTTTTTACTGTTACAATTTTAGGCTTGCCATAAGTTAAAGTACCTGTTTTATCAAAAATAATCTTATTTACCTTTGAAAGCCGTTCCAATGCATCACCTTCACGGACTAAAATACCATATTTTGTAGCATTACCAATTGCAGCCATAATTGCAGTTGGTGTAGCAAGGACTAAAGCACATGGACAAAATACAACAAGTATTGTTACAGCACGAATAATCTCTCCTGTGATAATCCAAGTAAAAATTGCTGAAATAACTGCAATAACTACAATCCAAGTTGCCCATCTATCCGCAATGCCAACTATTTTTGCCTTACCTGCATCAGCAGATTGAACAAGTCGTATCATACGCTGTAGTGAACTATCCTCTCCAACCTTAATAGCTTTCATTTCAAATGTACCAAACTGATTTACTGTTCCGCTTGATACTTCATCTCCAATAGATTTGTCTACAGGCATAGATTCTCCTGTCATAACAGACTGGTCAATAGATGTTTGTCCCTTCGTAATAATTCCATCAACTGCAATTGTTTCTCCAGCCAGTACTCGCAAAATATCATTAACTTGAACCTTTTTTGAATCAATAATTTCTTCTTTATTTTTTCGAATAACTCTCGCAGTTCGTGGTTTAAGATTTACTAACTTCTCTAGTCCTGCCTGTGCTTTTGCCACAGTAAGTTCTTCAAGTAATGCACCTATTTGCATAATAAAGGCTACCTCACCAGCAGCAAAAATTTCCCCAATAATGACAGATGCAATAAGTGCCATTGAAACAAGCACATCAGCCTTTATATCAAACTCTGTAATAAGACCCTTTATAGCCCCAGTAACAATTGGAATTCCACAAAGTATAATTGAAATCCATGCAACATTAACAGGTAAATGACCCATATCGAAAAAACTAATTATAAGAGCAATACCAGATAAAACAATAAAAAATATGTTTAGTCTCATTTTATCAGAAAAAATAGATTTTATTTTGTTCAAATTATAACACTCCTTTCATACCTATAGGGGTATATGTATATTGTACCCCCATAGGTATAAATATGTCAATAAAAAAAGAGCAACCTAAAAATTAATTTAATAGTTGCTCTTTTAATAAATAGAATATCTATTTAGGGAATTTCACACTAAGAATAAATCCTACACCATATTGTGTTAATTTTAAATTTCCAAAATAGCATATTATGTTTAACTCCTTAATACGATATCACCATTTTTCAATTTTTTTAATAAATACATATATACTAAGACATGTTAGAAAAACGTTCAACAGCTTTTGCAAAACTTTTTATAGTTTTATCTGCATCTCCATGTTCAATTCCTTCACGTACGCAGTGTTGTAAATGGCCTTCAAGTACAACCTGCCCTGCTTTGTGAAGTGCTGATTTGGCTGCATTAATTTGCATTAACACATCCTCACAAGGAACATCTTCATCTACCATCCTATCAATGGCATTTATTTGACCAATTATTTTTTTTAACCTTCTATGTAAGTTTTGAGAGTCCATACATTTTTTCATAAAAACACCTCCATATACCCTTAGGGGTATATGTACATTATACTGATTAATCTGCTCCCTGTCAATGCAATAATTAAAACGCCGCTAAATATAATTTAGCGGCGTTTTTATAATCTAGTTCAAATATTATTTTGCAACTTCTTTAGATGATGGAAGAATTACTTCAACTTCAGAATGTGGACGTGGTATAACGTGAACTGATACTAATTCTCCAACACGTTGTGCAGCTGCAGCACCAGCGTCTGTAGCAGCTTTAACAGCTCCAACATCACCTCTAACCATAACAGTTACAAGTCCGCCTCCAACATATTCTTTACCTATTAAATATACGTTTGCTGCTTTAACCATAGCATCTGCTGCTTCTATTGATCCTACTAATCCTTTTGTTTCTATCATTCCTAATGCATCATATTTCATTTTAAAATCCTCCTAAAAATATCTTTTTTTATTTATTTAAATTTTTATTATTAAGCAATTATTTATTTTTTTTTACTTTACTATTGTTACTTTTGATTTTGAGTTAATACCCATTGCGTTAGCTTCTTCAATGTCAAGATGACATTCAAGGCTTGAAGCGTCATTAGCTCTAACAGCTACATTATTGTATATTCCGCCTCTTAAATCTTCAATTTTTATTGACACTATTTCTCCATCATGTACACCTAGATTTTTAGCATCTTCAGGTGTCATGTGAATGTGTCTTTGTGCAACTATTAATCCTTCTTCTAATTGCACAGAACCTTTTGGTCCAACTACTGTAATAGGAGATGTTCTATTTAAATCTCCAGATAATTTTACATGAGATACTGCTCCAAGTTTAATGCAGTCTCCAGCTAATACTTCAACCTGAGTTTTGCTTCTTACAGGACCTAGGATTCTAATTTTTTCAATTGCACCCTTTGGTCCACAAATTGTTACAACTTCTTTGCAAGCATATTGTCCCGGTTGAGATAAATCTTTAATCTTAGTAAGTTCATAATTTTCACCAAAAAGACTATTTAAATCCTTTTGTGAAAGATGTATATGTCTATTTGAAATTCCTACTGGAATATCAGATGAATTTCTGTTAACAGCAGTATTTAATTCTTTGCCTTTAACAGCTTCCAGTAAAAGTTTTAATACCTCTTCACAATTATCCATTAGTTTGCCCCCTTCATAGCGGCAACTATTTGGTTAACTAAATCTAAAAGTTCTTCATTTTTTCCATTTTCACTATTGCATTCAGTGCAAGTATTAGTACTTTCAGCACAATTGTTAGCCTTATTTAAAACTTCTGCAGCTGCTGCAATTTGAGCTGGGCTCATGTTCATAAATTGATTTTGAACTCCATGGCAATTTTCAGCAGTTTTTATGCAGTTGAAAGTTGGGTCATTAGATGCTAAGTTTGTACAATCTTTTATACCATAAGCAACTCTCTTAACATTTATAAGGTGCTCTGGAGTAACATTTTCAGATACTGAGCTTCCTCCCCAAGTACCGCATCCTAGAGTAAATGAAGGATTTAGTCCTGTGCTTGCACCTGTTCCACCTTGAGTTCCACCAGTATTAACAAGGATACGAGAAGCTGGTTTTCTAGCAAACTTCATAACTATATCTCTGTCTTCTGTATGAATGCTCATAGTATGACCAATTCCATTTTGAAGTAATGAAATACTTAATTCACATGCTTCATGCCAATCTTTTACTGTATAGAATCCAAGAACTGTTGTAAGTTTTTCAAAAGATAATGGGTAACCTTCTCCTACTCCATTTTGTCTTCCTATAAGTACTTTAGTTCCTGTTGGAATTGTGAATCCTGCAGCACTTGCTATAACTTGTGGACTTCTTCCAACAAATTTAGCATTCATAGCATTACCTTTTTTGAATAATAATCTGCAAACTTTTTCAGTTTCTTCTTCTGTCATGAAGTATCCGCCTTGTTTCTTAAATTCTGAAACAACTAGGTCATGATTACATTCTTCACAGATTATTGATTGTTCTGATGCACAGATTGTACCATTATCAAAAGTTTTACTTGCCATAATGTTTTTAACAGCTTTTTCTACATCAGCAGTTCTTTCAATGTATGCTGGAGAGTTTCCTGCACCAACACCAATTGCTGGTGTTCCTGAACTATAAGCTGCTTTAACCATTCCTGGACCACCTGTAGCTATTATTATAGCTACTTCTTTGCTTTTCATTAATTCATTTGTAGCTCCAATTGTTGGAATAGTTACAGCACTTATAATGTTTTCTGGTGCTCCAGCTTCTATTGCTGCATCTCTCATTAATTCAACTGCTTTAATTGTACATTTTGCAGCAGCTGGATGTGGTGCGAACACTATAGCATTGCGAGATTTGATTGAAATCATAGCCTTGAAAATTGCAGTAGAAGTTGGATTTGTTGAAGGTACTATACCCATAACTAAACCAACTGGTTCAGCAAGTTTTATAACCTTGTTTTCCTTATCTTCATCAATTATACCTATAGTTTTCATATCTTTAATTGAATTATAAAGTATATTAGCTGCTAAATGGTTTTTGAAAGTTTTATCTTCAACTTTACCAAATCCTGTTTCTTCAACTGCCATTTGTGCTAAACAAGCAGCGTTTTCTTCTGCAACTCTTACCATGTTACGTAAGATTTTATCAATTTGCTCTTCATTATAGTCAGCAATTTTATCAGCTGCTACTTTTCCAAGTCTAGCAAGATCCCTTGCTTGTTGTATTGAACGCAAATCCTTATCAAAATTTTCCATTATCTCTTACTTCCTTTCGTGAACCCTAAAATAGCTATTTTTTCTCGTAATATAATTTAAATTTGTTAATTAATACATTTTTACCTGCTTTTGAAATTGTTCTACCGGCAATTCCAAAATCCTTATATTCACGAGCTAGATTTCTAAGCTTAACAACTTTTAGCTTAGCTAATATTAAAACGGCTTTTTCTAAACCATTTTTTCTTACTAAATTGTCTACATCATCTTTGTGTAGATTTTCTAAATTTAACTTATGTATTTTGTCTAAATCCACATCTAATTCATCTACATGTCCTGTTTTATCTACAGTTTTCGTATTTTTCACTTTTTCTATAGTTTCATCTTTTTTTGTATTTTCTACAGTATGGGAATCTACTATATCATTTGAAATTTTTACGGATTCTGTATCTTTCACACTGTCTGTAGTTTTTTTATTCTCTATATCATTTAGAGCTTCTACTGATTCTGTATCTTTTAGATTCTCCACAGTTTGTACAGACTCTGCCTTGTCTGTATTTTCTAGATCCTTAACAGTTTCAACCTGTTTTGTATCTTCTAAAATTTCTCTAGCTTGTACAAACTCTGCAACTTCTATATCTTCTACAGTTTCTGTACTTTCATTAGATGATGGATCTTCTGGTGGATTATTAGGTCCAATTATGCTTTCCAATTCTTCATGAGGACGTGGAATTACATGTTCTGAAATTAAAAACTTTTCATCAAGTTTTTTTACAGCTGCTACTCCAGCTTCTACAGATGCTTTTACTGCACCTACATCTCCTGTAACTGAAATTGTAACAAGACCGCCACCTACATAAGTTTTTTGAATAATACTTACATCTGCTGATTTTACCATTGTATCGGCTGCCTCAACAGCTGCAAGTAATCCCTTTGTTTCTATTAAACCAAGAGCTTGCATAGGTTAATCCTCCTAATCTTCTATAAAAGATCCGCCCAATTTGCTGGATATGTTGCATAAAATACCCTAGCTTTGTCTGGAGATCCCCAAACTACTTTAGAACCTGATGGTACAAACAACACATCTCCAGCATGAGCTGTATATGTCTTTCCATCCATTTCAATAGTTAAAGTTCCCTCAATAACATAATCAATCTCTTCGTAAGTTAATTCCCAATCAAATTTTGAATCTTCAATAATTAAAAATCCAGCACTCATTTTTGATTCTTCTTTACTTACTAGTTCTTGAAATTGAACTTTTGCATTTGGATTACCAGTATCGAATACATCCATTTTTACTGTGTTTCCTCTAACAACTTTAAGTCCATTAGGAGCACACTCAGCTTTAAATGGAAGATCCTTTCCTTTTAAGCATTGAAGCATTTCCTCTAAAAGTCCTTTGTCCATCATTACTCTAAGAAGTTTAAGCATCATTTCACTATCAATGTTCTCTATGTTTGGAACATTTTTGGCTATTAAATTCTCTACTTTAGGTGCAGGAGATTCTGTAGTAACTACTATTCCATTGTTTTTTACAAGATCCTTAGCTGATGGTGTAATTATTTCACTTCCATCTACATAAAGTACTTTTTCACCCTTTAATATTAATGCTTCAATATCTTTTGCAGCGATTAACTTTTTCATGTTCTCACATCCTTTCAAATAATATTAAAACTTATATATAAAACTCCTTTTCCAATTATGGAATGAGTAAGCGACCTATCAAAATCAACACTTTTTATAAGTTATCATCTTAAAATTCTAGGTTTTTCATGACCTTTTAAGATTTTGCATGTCTTTTAAAAATATAATTATTTTAAGGAAGTTGTGTTTTAACCAAAATTACAATCTTCATCAATTATTCCAATAACAACTGCATCTACAGGAATATTGTCATCACCTAACATTCTTCTAGCAGATGATCCTGTACTAACAATAACTCTATCACCAATACCTGCACTTATAATATCAACAACTATAAATCTGCGCCCTTCATCTACACCGCCAATTTCCTCAGCAAGCATAAATTTAAGTCCGCTAAGAGATTCTGCCTTTCTAGTGGCCCATACATTATCAATAAGTCTTGCTGCTATCATAGCTTATTTACCTCTTTCATTTTTAATTTAATTTCATCTAATGCGGATTCAACTGATGATGTATCACCAAAAATCCCAAGTAAAACCATGTGCTGTGGACATGTACCTCTAATATCTTCAACGGTAACTCCAACAGCTTTCTCGGCAATATCTGCAGCATAAATCATATCTATAAGTTTGCCTTGAATAAGTCCTATTGCATCTGCACTTTCTAAATCTGTTTTACAGTTACCACCCATTCTTCTTTTAAGAATATCTTTAGTGCCTTTGGAAGGTGATTTTATAATTCTAAAATCCACTTTGAAACACTCTCCTTATTAGGCATAGTAGAATAAATAACAAATCAAATCAGTATATTTATCTAAATGTGCCTTATTCAATAATATCTTGTGTGCAACTTAATGCTATTCCAAGTGGTGTAACAAACATAGGATTTTTAGGCTTGTGAGTATATATTCCTGTTTGCTTTTCAATAATTTCTTCAATTCCTGTTAAGCAACAAGTACCACCTACTAAAGAAATTTCATTTACATCATAATTTTCAATATGCTTGTTAATAATTGATGATACCTTTTCAACTACTGGCTTTAATACTGGTAAAATTTCTTTATGATTTTTAATATCTCTTTTAAATTCATCTGCCTTGTTAAAAGGCATTTCATATGCACCTGAAATAACTAATGAAAAATGAGTACCACCTGTAGGTTCATCAACAACATGAACAACTTTTCCATTCTTTAATATTGATATTCCAGTTGTTCCACCACCAATATCTACAACTGCACCATTTTCAATTTTAAGTACAGCATTTGCAGCAGTAGGTTCGTCTAAAAGGCATGTTAATTCAAAACCTGCACCTTGAACTACATTTTTAATAGCTCCAGAATCTAATGAATCTGTTCCAGGTGGAATTGCAGCAGCGGCATAAATAAGCTCTGTATTTAATTTTTCTTCAATTTCCTGTTTAAGTTCTCTTACAATCCTTACTGCTCCAATATAATCAACAACCATACCATCGCGAACTACATCTGCATATCTATATGCACCTGCAACTGGATTATAATTTTCATCTAAAACAGCTAATACTACACAAGCAGTACCTAAATCTACACCTGTATAATACACAGAAGACCCATTAACAATTGGTTTTTCTATAACTTCTTCAAACTTTCGAACCATATTATCACAGTATTCAAAAGTTAATTTTCCCTCTGACATTCTTTTCCTCCTACTGCTAAACAAATTAATTGAGACAGTGAATTAATTATTGAATTAACATTGTCCATAATTTTGTTTTTTAAAGTTTCATCATTTTTATATGTGTCCATTATCTCAAACTGTAATTCTTGAAGTGTACAACGAAGTACATTCATTTTCAAAATTGCATTGCTTTTTGGAAGCTGCATATGAAATTCTGTTATTTCAAAACAATCATCAAGATCCGTTTTAGAATTTGCTGAATTCATCCCGGTACATTCTTTTACACAAACAGATTCAAGAGTACCTTTTCCATCTAAAACATTTCTGATGTTTGATATTTTCCTACCTAAATTTATAACATTTTGTGCTAAAATAATATCTTCTCTTAATATTTCACTACTAGTTACAAGAAATGCTGCCTCTATAGATTTTAATTTACAGCAAAGCTTCTTATTTAAATTGAATTCTACATCAATATTTCCCACATCTTTTACTGTTTCTTTAGCTATTTCTTCAGGTTTTTCTGCTGAGTTTTTTGGGGAAACATTTCTATTTACTTTTGAAAGCTTATTTGCTTTTGAATCATCATTTAATTTTATTCCTTTATCAGATAAATACTCAGCTGCTCCAGGGGTAAGGCGCTGTCCTTGTTCTAACTTGTAGGTATCAAAAGGGTCTTTTCTATATAAATCTCTTAAATACTCTTCCGTAATAAATTTCATCATTGACCTTTACTCCTCACCTTTTTCAAATAAATACTTTTTTAAAGCATCAATTCCTGTTCCCATTTCAAAGCTAATATGAAAATATGGTTCTGATATCCCTATTTTTTTTAATTGCATTACACATTTTTCTTTGTTTTCAGGCATCAAATCACATTTTGTTATAACCCCAATGACTGGGCAGCTAAAAGATTTTGCAAATCCATGGGAGTATATTTCAGTGCAATTAGACTGGTCAACCAATATAAGTACACAAGATGCATCCTGAGCTGCTGCAATTATATGTTTATACATCCATGCATTCTCTATATAGGAGCCTGGAACATCAATGGTGTTTTTACCATAAATTAAATCTGGTGTTCTTCTTAATGGACCATCATAATCATTTAATGCGTTAACTAATGTAGTTTTTCCGCATTTTGAAGGGCCAATTACCATTATGCGCTTTTTTCTCATGTTCTTGTAATGGGAGCGGTGGTAAATCCAAGCATATCCTTTAACGTATCATTTACTGCACTAAGGGCCGTTTCAACACTTTGAACATCACCACTTATTACAACAGAGCCTGTAAAACGATCAAGAAATCCTATTTCAACATCTGAAGCCTTTGTAGCAATATCTGCTGCAATAATAGCAGTCTCAAAAGGCGACAAAGTTAAAATACCTATTGCTCCTTTTTCATCAATTCCAAGACGATCATATATATCAGGCATTGGTGATGCAATAACATGAGCTATAGTAATCTGCTTTCCTGGTACTGACTCTTGTATAACACGCTGTATATTTCTATCAGAAAAATCTCCCATAAACCTTACCTTCCATCTTATTATCTATTTGAAAACTATTTAATGTAACTCATTCTCCTTTGTCGAATGAGTAAGCGATTCACACAAAATCATAGATTTTGGTTCTCTGCTTAATGGCGGACTACCTTTACAGGTAAATCATATTTTTTAATCCAGCCTTCTATTCTATCTAAATCTTCACTTTTAAGGCTTGGATCATCTTTTATAGGATATTCAATTCCTAATTGGTTGTATTTATTTACACCCATCTTATGATATGGTAGTAAATCAATTCCTTTAAAGTTTTTATAATCTTTATATGGTAGTAAAAATTCCATAGTTTTTTCTATCTCATCTTGAGAATCATTTATACCTTTAAGTAAAGGCATACGAATCTTTACATTATGTTTGTTTTTAAGTAGTTCCTGAAGATTTTCTAA
Source organism: Clostridium sporogenes (assembly GCA_019933195.1). Taxonomy (NCBI): domain Bacteria; kingdom Bacillati; phylum Bacillota; class Clostridia; order Eubacteriales; family Clostridiaceae; genus Clostridium; species Clostridium sporogenes. The sequence continues at coordinate 135,553 of CP082942.1, read as the reverse complement.
AATCCTCTCATTTCTTACACCTGTTAATTCACGGTGTCGATCAGAATTAATATTTTTAATATCAAATAGGAATAAATCTACAAACTCTGCAACCTTAAGTATTGTGTCAAGTTTTGTATAACCACAAGTTTCTATTGCAGTGTTTATCCCTTCTTGCTTACATGCCATTAATAAGCTAGTAGCAGCTTCGGGCTGCATTAAAACTTCTCCACCACCTAATGTAACTCCGCCACCAGACATTTCATAAAAAGTTCTATCTTCTTCTACAATCTTTAAAAGTTCAGAGATAGTTTTTTCTTCTCCAACTATTGATATTGCAGACTTAAGACAAGCTTCTTTACACTTACCACATCCGATACAATCAATGTCATGATTAACTTCATGTTTTAGAGTTTTATTAGAAATAGTATGTATTCCTACAGGACAAGCAGAAACACAAGCTCCACAATTAACACATAAGTTGCTTTTAAGCATAACTCTATATTTTTTTTCTAGTCCTTCAGGATTTGCACACCATTTACAGCGAAGAGGACATCCTTGGAAAAATACTAAAGTTCTTATTCCATCTCCGTCATACATATTGTATTTTTGTATATTAAAAATCCTTGCTTTTCGTTCGATTATACCTAAATTTCCATTACTCATATTACTCATTCTCCAGTTTCATTTTCTTTGATTTTTAATATATATCTTAATTTTATATCTGCAATCTACAAAACAGGCTGTAGATTGCAGACTTTATATAAATTATTTTAAAGGGACTTAAGGTATATATTTCTTATCAAACTTTTATTAGAAATGTGTAAGCATAGTTCTACTGATGATTTCATCTTGAACATCTTTACATAATTCAACGAAGAATGCACTATATCCAGCAACACGAACGATTAAATCACGATATTGCTCTGGATGTTTTTGAGCTTCTATTAAAGTCTTATTATCTAAATAGTTAAATTGAACTTCTCCAAGTTGAAGGGCACAAGCACTACGTAATAATGTAATAATTCCTTGTTCTCCTTCTGGTGTATCAAGAAGACCAGATATTAACTTAAAGTTATGAACCATACCTATATTCATATCTTCACAAGTCATTTTAGAAACAGATTTTATTATAGAAGTAGGTCCTTTAAAATCAGCTCCTTGTGATGGACTTATACCATCTGATAAAGGCATCCATGCTCTACGTCCATTTGCTGTAGCTCCAGTTAATTGTCCAAATGGAGTGTTGTTTGATATTGATAAAGTACCATGGCTAAGTACTGAATATAATGTCTTATATTTACGATGTTCTTGTTCTGTAAAGTTGATTAAATCAGCAGCAATTAAATCTGCATAATCATCATCGTTACCATACTTAGGTGCTTCTAAACAGTCTTTTCTTAATTGTTCATATCCAACGAAATCTGCCTTTAAAGCTTCGTTCATTTCTTGTAATGTATATTTTTTGTCTTCAAATACTAATTTCTTTATAGCTGCCATAGAATCTGTATAAGTAGCAAGTCCACTCCATACTACTCCTGGTCCGAAGTTGTACATAGCTCCGCCGGCTTCTACTCCTTTACCCTTTTCCATACAACCTTCATACATCATAGACATAAGTGGCTTTGGAGCAAGTTCTCTGTGAACACGTTGAGAAATTACTGTAGCAACACTTGTCCATTTTGTAATGAATTTGATTTGCTCCTTAACAGCAGCTTCAAATTGTTCATAAGTTTTAAATTGGCTTAAGTCTCCCATATCTGGGCATACTTGTTTTTCATACCATAATGGTACACCGTGATTTAAAACAAGTTCTATACATATTGGCCATTGAGTGTATCCTGTAGAAGTCCATTGATATAATCTACCTGATTTTTGTGGTTCAACACAACCCATTAAGCAGTAATCTCTTGCGTCTTCTATAGAAACACCTTTAGCTAACATCATTTTTATGTGAACATCATCAAAGTGGCATGCTGGGAATCCCATACCTGCACGAATAACGTCAACTATCTTTTTAAGGTATTTTTGTGGTGATCCTTTATGGATACGACAAGCTAAAGATGGTTGATATATTTTAACGTGACGAACTGCATCCATTAAAAGGTATGTTAATTCGTTTGTAGCATCACGGCCTTCTCTAGTAACACCACCTAAACACATGTTAACGAATGGTTGGTATCCTGCGAAGAATTTTGAACCGCCTTCACTTGTTATCCACATCATTTCAGACATTTTTATAAGCATACAACCTGATAGTTCAAATGCTTCATAATCAGTCATACGTCCAGCTTCAATATCAGCTTTATAGAATGGATACATGTATTGGTCAACACGTCCTATGGACATACCTGTTTGGTTTTCTTCAACTACAAGTAATGATTCTATAGTCCAAACTGCTTGTATTGCTTCCCAATAAGTGCTTGGTTTATGAGCTGGAACTTTAGCATTTATTTCAGAAATCTTTTGAAGTTCTGCTTTTCTTTTAGGGTTAGTTTCTTTTGCAGCTAATTCAGCAGCATAGTCTGACATACGTTTAGCATATATCATAACACCTTCAGCAGTATCAATTAATGATTTATAGAAATATATTTTATCTATATCCTCTGGATTTTCATATTTAAGTTCAGTTAACTTTTCTTCTGCTTCTCTCTTTATATCAAGCATACCTTTTTTCATTAATACAACATCATATCCTGGATTAGAGTCTCCTCCACCGTTTACTGCGTGGTATGAACAATCTGAAACAAAAGATTCTCCTGAAAGTTCCCACACTCCTGCTTCACGATATTGATCTTCGCAGTATTCATCAACGGATTTTCCCTGCCAATATGGGAATAACTCTTCACGCATGATCTTTTTATCTTCTTCTGATATATAGAATGGATCTTGTGGACGAGTTCCTATTGTATCAATTTCATCTACCATCCATCTCCAAGCTATATCAGGTGAAAAAGCTCCTGCACGAGGTTTTCCATTTGGTGCTCCAACGATAAGTTCGTGGTCTTGAATTAAAAGTGGTGCAGTTTCGCAACAATGTTTAAAACATTTTCCACGTAAAACTGATTTAGGGATACCAGGGTTTTCTTTAGCTATTTTAGTAATAGCTCTTGCTCTATGAGTTGTTATTGATGGAACATGTTTCATATAGTTTTCTTTTAATTTAACTAAACGTTCTGTCATTCCATCTGGTATTTGACCATTATTGTCACACACAACTTTTGATGTAGCTGTTTCTTCTTTTGTTATTTCACTTGAAACACTTTGAAACATTTTCATTAAACTAGCGCGTTCTTCATCAGACATGTCTTTAGTAGCTTCCATAAATTTATTTGAAAATTCACGTATATCCAATTTATTCCCTCACATTCTTTAATGTATTTCATATATTAAATATGATTTTTTATTTTAAGTCTTGTAGGACTTTTTTTAATATACTCTCTAATAACTTATAGTTATCTATTTCATTTCCATTTAGCTTCCCATTTGAAACTGCAGAAATAGAATCCTCTTTATCATTCACTTCTTTAACAACTTCATCCATATTTCGAACTCCATATCCAACTTTACGAATATATAATAAGTTCCTAGGTGAAACGTTATCTGAAGTCATTCCATGACCTGCTGAACCACTTCCCAATGTCATTGAAGGAAATAAGTTTGTAGTAGCTCCCATACTACCAAAGGTTCCTGCAGTATTTACAAGTACTCTCCCAACTGGCTTTTTAAGTGCAAATTGACGAATAACTTCTTCATCCATGGAATGTATCACAAGTGTATGTCCATATCTTTCAGTAAGTAATAATTCTATACATTTTTCACAAGCATGCATCCAATCATCTTCTATATAAAATGCTAAAACAGGACAAAGTTTTTCTCTTGAATAAGGGTTTTTCTTAGAAACAAACTTTTGCTTGGAAATAAGTACCTTTACACTTTCTGAAACTATAAAGCCAGCTTTCTTAGCTAAAAATTGTGGAGATTTACCAACCATCTCTAAATCAGGGCTTCCATCTTGATTAAAAAGAATTGCTCCTAACTTTAAAGATTCTTCTTCTGTCATAAAATATCCACCACTTTTAATAAGTTCTTGCTTTACTTCTGATGCAATTAAGCTATCAACAACAATTGATTGTTCAGCAGCTGACACCACCCCATAATCGAAGTTTTTACTATCAATAATGTCTTTAACTGCTTTTTTTATATCTGCTGTACGCTCTATAAAGGCTGGGCCGTTTCCATTGCCTCCATAAATTACTGGCTTACCAGATTTGTAAGCTGCATCAAGCATTTCTATAACTCCTGTGTTCATTATTAAAGATGTATCTTTATGATTCATAAGTTCTAATGAACCGCTTTTAGTTATTGTATGAAGATATGCAAGAGCACCTTCTGGAAGTCCTACACCTTCTGCAGCTCTAATTAAAATATCAATTGTTTTACAGATTGCTTTTTTAGCTCTTGGATGAGGTGAAAATATAATTCCATTTCCTGATTTAATTGCAATAAGTGCTTTATATATGGTTGTAGATACTGGACTTGTTGATGGCGAAAAGGCTATAACCACACCCATAGGCACCCCAACATCCATTGTTTTATTAATTTTATCTTCATCAATAATACCTACACACCTCATGCCTTTAAGTCTATCTTTTAGATATTTACACACAAAGTGATTTTTAATATATTTATCTTCCCATTTACCATATTCCGTTTCTTCACTAGATATTTTTGATAGTTCTTTTAAATGTTTTTCAACTTCTTCAGTCATACGTTCAACTATTTCATCAAGTTTTTCCTGTGGGAAGGTTGCTAATTTTTTTTGTGCCTCTCGGGCATTTTCAACAAGAATTCTAGCTTCCTGCATGGAGAGTAAATCATTATCTATAATATTCATCTTTCTCTCTCCTTTTTTTTAGAAAAAATATATTTTTCTATTCTGTTACAAGATCTGTAATTGCATAACGTTTTATTATTTTTTCAAGATCTTCATGTGGTCTTGGTATAACTATTGAGCTATAAAGGTTTCCACCTTCCATTGAGTTAACTGCGTTAGCTCCAGCTTCTACTGCTGTTTTACAAGCACCAACATCACCACGAACTAATACAGATATATAACCTGATGCAACATTTTCATATCCTATAAGCTCAACATCTGCTGATTTGCACATAGCGTCTGCTGCTTCTAAAGCAAAAACTAGACCAAAAGTTTCGATTAATCCTAAAGCTTCATATCTTGCCATATGTATATCATTCCCTTTCTATTTTATAAATCTATATCGTGTACTGAAACAATATCGCCTACTTCTCTAATAGGACGTGGCATAACATTGTGTGCTGTTAATTTACCGATAGCTCTAGCAGCTTCAGCTCCTGCTTCTACAGCAGATGTTACTGCACCAACATCACCTTTTACCATAATAGTTACAAGAGTTGAACCAATATTTTCATAAGAAATTAACTCAACATTAGCTGCCTTAAGCATTTTATCTGCCGCTTCAAGTGCAGGAACTAATCCTATTGTTTCCACAAGGCCTAAAGCCTCATCTCCATAATATCTCATTTTTAATTCCTCCTTCCTCATCCTAGCTCAATATATTTTTCATTAATTATAACTTCTATTACTCTGTGTAGGTTTTCATACATTTCCTGTTCATTATTATACATTGATTATATTCCTTACCCTTTGGGGGAAAGTCAATATACTTTTTATAATAAAAATTTTTAGATAATTTATTATAATTCATGCTATTTAAAGTAAAATCTGAATAAAATATAGATTAAAACTAAATATTTCACCATAACCTAAGAGAAATCTTTCTATGTAATCATTCCCCTATGGTTAATGTTAGAAATTAGTTTGGAATATATTTATTAATTGTAGCTGCGCCTTCTTCATGTGCGTGGTAATAAACTCTTAATTCACTATTACTATCTAAATCAAATCTTGTTTCTTCAATAAGACCATTTGCTTCTGCTGTAAGTAATGCATTAACTACAGCTTTTTTGTTTAGAGCTTTAAAGTTTCCATATTCTCCTTTTAATGCTTTTATAACATCATCAGCACAAGCTTCTGAAACTTTAGTAAAATATTTTAAAATTGCATAATTAAGCGGTTTCATCTGCATCTACCTCCATCTTCTTTCCTTTGAATAAATCAAGTGGATTCATAGATATTATAAGAATACCAACCATCATTATTACAGCTCCAATCCAAGCTACAGCAGGTAATGACCATCCGTCCATTCCACCATATACTCCTAATACTAATAAGCAGAATAATGGTCCAAAGAAAGAATATGTACCATTGCATGCAGTACCAAGTCCTGCTCCACACATACTGTTTCCAGCATACCATGTCATAAATGTTACAAATGATAAAAGTCCACTTAATGCAAACCAAATCATTGCAGGAGAACTTGTGAATGCTTTTACAGCAAGGTCAGTAGAAATTCCAATTCCACCAGCCATCATTCCTAAAATAGGAACTAATATGAATAAGTTTGCTATACCTGATGTTACTTGACGAATACAAATACCAATTTCAGGGTCGATTAATGCTGTACCATATCCAGCTACACAACCTTCAAATCCCCATCCTAAAGCTGCAATAATAGCTATTGCAATACCTATTAATGTGCTTGCTGAAGCGCCGCCGCTAAGACCTGTACTACCAATTAAGAAACTAGCACATACGCATATTAAAATACCAAAAGCCATACGTTTGTTTAATTCTTGTTTATATAAAATTTTACCTAACATAGCTGCAATTGCAGGACAAAGAGCTGATATTGGAACAACTATTGGACCAGCCATTTGAAGAGCTATAACATAAGCAGTACCAGCTATAGGACCTCCAATAAGTGCTGCAACTATCATAATACGACCTGGCTTTGTATTGACGCATCTTAAGAAGTCACCAAATTTGCCTTTAACTACTGCATACAAAAGTGCCCAAACAGCACTGCATGTATCGTTTATTGCGTTACCAAGGGCTGCAAGTAAATATGCTATAACAAATGCTGATAAACCGGCTGTATTAACACCATACCAGTCTCCCCAAACTCCTTTAGTCATACCCATAGTTAAAAACGCTGTGTATAATCCATAGGCAAGTCCTGAAAATAAAGCTAGGGATATACCCTTTTTGAAGAAATCACTCGACAATTTCTTCTTGGCAGCAACAGCTTCTAAGCTTACTGCTTTTGAATGTTCATTCATAAAATTAAATCTCCTTTCGTTTATAAAAAATTAAATAATAATATTATAAACTCATATTGTTTAATAAAAATTTATAATAAATATACGTTAGGATTGTTATAATTTGGTGCATTCCATATTTAAATTACTGAACACCTTTTCACTCATCTTGTAGGTACTTTATTCTTAAGTAGATTATATTCCTTTCCCTATAGGGTAAGGTCAATATATATTTAGTAGGAATATTTAAATAAGATTTAAAATATCTCCACAAAAATTGGAACTGCAACTCAATGAATGCTTGAGAAACCTCCATTGAGTTGCAGTTCTTATGAATGCCATTAAATAATAAATATAAATTTTTTTGAATAACAATCCATATAAATTTTAATTTATAGAAAGGATAATTATGACTTTTGTTGACTAATATTGTGTTTTTTTTAACAAAAGCCACATTATTATCCGTCCATACCCTGCCCTTGGGTCAACGTTTTCACCAAATTTAGATTTATTTTTCTCTGCTTATTTTTATTAAAACTTCTGTTACAAATCTATCTTTATTTTTGGTTGTCCAATAATCCGTCACATATCTTTCATAGGATTCTTCGGAGCATATGTATCCATGTTTTTCGGTCCAATCCTTTATTTTTTTATATGTTTCATTAATTGTTTCGTGAGGACCTATATGATAACATGCAGCTACCATCCATCCCCCAAACTCTGCACTTAGTTCTTCTTTACACTTTAAAATTGTCTCCTGCATTATCCTCATTTTATTGCATTTTCCATTCATTTTATCCTCAAAGGATGGGAAGCGTATAATTACAGGACCTGTTATTGCATTCTCTATACTATCTATATAATTTGTAAATTCTATGTTAATTATAGAATCCATATAATCATATTCAAAATCTTGATCTAAAAAAGTTAAGGTACGATTATCTATATATTTTATAGCCACATCAGAAACGTTATTTTCAATTACCATTTGCGCCTCAACTATAAGATCATCCCAGTCTTTAACGGATCTTAATTTTAAATTTATTTCCTTTTCAAGATCCTTTAATTCATCTATTTTACTTCTAAAACTTTCATGAAAGAAATCATAAGTTTTCCCCTCCAAAAAAACTTTCATTTCTTCAAGTTTAAAGCCACTTTGTTTATAGTATTTTATTACTGGCACAGATAATAAAGTATTTTTACTATAATATCTATAACCACTTTCATTAGCTACTTTATCAGGCGATAATATGTCCATTTTGTCATAGTATCTTAGAGCTTTCTTTGTTATTTTGCATATTTCACCAACTTTACCTATTGAATATAGTTGATCTTCCATATTAATCCCCCTTATATATTTTTTATAATCAACTAATTTTTTTATATAATTTTTTAATTTTTCTGAAAAATTTGCACAAAAAGCCACTCAGTAGTGAGTGGCTTATACTATTTTATTCTAAAACTTTATCCAAAATCTTTAATAAATCTTCCTTTGCAGTTTCTCTAGGGTTTGCTGTTGTACAAACATCCTTAAGGGCTGCATCAACAATATCTTCTCTTGATGCTTCTGCTAAAGCCATATCAGCACCCTGCTCTTTTAATGTAGTTGGAATCATTAATGTTTTTTGAAGTTCTACAATACTTCTAATTAAATTATTTACACCAATATTTACATTTGGAGCATGTAACTTTAATAGTTTAGCAAGTCTTTGATATTTCTTTGCTGCTACACTATATTCAGCATTAAAAGCTTCTTTATCTAAATTGGCATTATATTCAACTACATGAGGAAGTATTATTGCATTACTTCTTCCATGAGAAATATGCAATTTTCCACCTACAGCATGAGCTAAACTATGGGTAATTCCAAGGCCTGCCGCATTAAATGCCATACCTGCAAGGCATGATGCATTATGAAGTTTTTCTCTTGCTATTATATAATTTCCATCAGCATAAGCCTGTGGTAAAAATCTAAAAGCTAAAGTAAAGGCTTTTTCAGCAAGAGCATCTGAAAAATCAGTAGCATTTTTTGAAACATAAGCCTCCATGGCATGTGTGATTACATCCATTCCTGTGTCAGCAGTTATTGCTTTAGGTACAGATTTGACCAACTCAGGATCAAGAATAGCAACCATAGGAAGAAGTGATTTATCTGTAAGAGCATACTTTAATCCTTCTTGTTTGTTTGTAATTACTGCATATTGAGTTACTTCAGAGCCTGTACCACTAGTAGTAGGTATAGCGTAAAATTCCTTTATAGTGGACTCTCCTCCAGTAATTTTTTGAGCATAATCCTTCATGGCTTTAGCTCCATCAATTGATGAACCTCCACCAAGAGCTATCATAATCTCAGCATTACAACTTTGTAGTTTTTGAATACCAGCTGCAATAACTTCTACAGATGGATCAGGTACAATATCGCTATATATAGCTACTTCACAGTCAACAAGCTTTTGTTGTACTTTTTCAGCCATACCTGAAGTTTCCATAAATTTATCACATACAATTAGTACTCTTTTATTTTTAATTTCTTTAAGTCTATCTAAAGATCCCTCTCCAAAATAGACATTAGTGTTAATACTAAATTCTTTCATATGCATTTTCTCCTATAAAAAAATATCAAGATATGAATGAATTTGGTATTCTTTAACTTAAATATAAAATTAACCTACAATTATAACAATCCAAACAAGTTTATAATAAACTTTTCTTAATGTATTATACCAATATTATTTTAATAATACAATACTGTAAAAACAGGAATTGTGTCAAATTATGACGCAAAGTTTCTATTTTTCTTTAAAAATGCTTATATATGTATGAAATTTTCTATGTTTTAAAAACTTTTAGGTTTATCCGATGACTACTCGCTCTAATATTCACATCGCACTCTATGAAAGCAATTCGCACCAAATCCAATATTTTGACTCTCTGATTTTCTTTAAAATGGTAGTAAAAAGCGGCCACGTCCCTGGATAAGCATTTTTTCTAAAGGATAGCAACCTCTACCTAACAATTCTATTAATAAGCTTTAGTTGGAGTAAAAACCCTCACTAAAGTTAAGAATTCTGTTTATATTTCATTGACAAATTCCAATTTAGTGTGATATCATTTAGGGAATTTAATAATTAAACACTAATGGGTTGCCACCGGGTAACACATTTAATGGTACTTAACTTTATTCCTTTAGGTCTTAGTAGGAATAAATGTTAGGTATTTTTTTATGTTTATTTTTAGGAGGAATCATTAAAATGAGTTTAAAAAGTACATTTCTGCGCTATATTTTAACAAACATTATTGGAATGATTGGTCTTTCATGCTATATCTTAGCAGATACTTTTTTTGTATCTAACGGCTTAGGAGTACAAGGATTAACAGCTTTAAATTTATCAATTTCTATTTATAGTTTTATTAATGCAACAGGACTTTTAATTGGAATTGGTGGTGCTACAAAATATTCTATTTATAAGGCACAACATAAGCATAACAAAGCAAATATTGTTTTTACTAACTCCATTAAAATTGGAATTCTCCTTGGAATATTCTTTTTACTAATTGGTTTATTAGCATCTTCCAAACTTAGTAGTTTATTAGGAGCAGATGAAAATATATTTAGCATGACAAATACCTATTTAAAAACACTACTATGTTTTTCACCTTTTTTTATTCTTAATAATATTTTTATAGCTTTTATTAGAAATGATGGTAACCCTAAACTATCAATGACTGGAATGCTAATTGGAAGTTTATCAAACATTATTTTAGATTATATTTTTATTTTCCCTCTTAACTGGGGAATGTTCGGAGCAGCCTTTGCTACAGGTTTAGCACCTATTATTAGTATGTGCATTTTGGCAAGGCACTATATAAAAAAGAAAAACAACTTTCATTTTCATAAGTCAAAATTATCAATAAAACAGATAACTTATATTTTTAGTTTAGGAATATCATCCTTCATTACAGAAATTGCTTCTGGTATTATTCTCATTGTATTTAATCTACTTATATTAAGTATTTCTGGGAATATAGGTGTAGCGGCCTATGGTATTGTGGCTAATTTAGCTTTAGTTGCAATTTCTATTTTTACAGGTATCGCTCAAGGAACACAACCTTTATTGAGTGAAAACTTTGGACAAGGTAATAATAAAAAAATTCTGCAATTATTTAAATATGGAATCTATACATCACTTGGAATCTCAGTTGTTTTATATTTTATTGTTGTTATTTTTAATAATCAATTGGTAGCAATATTCAATAGAGATCATATTGAAATTCTTTCAAAAACCGCATCTAATGGGTTGATTATTTATTTTGCTGGTTTCTTCTTTGCAGGAATTAATATTATTACCTCAGCTGTATTAAGCTCTATAAATGAACCAAAACATGCTTTCACTATTTCAATTTTACGTAGTGGGTGTATTATTGTTCCTTTAGCTTTATTTTTATCTTATTTGTTTAAAATGACTGGAATATGGTTAAGCTTTCCCTTATCAGAAATGATAACATTAATTTTAGGTATGCTACTTGCTAAGAAATCCTTAAAAAATAGTATAAAAAAGTCTTATAACTAGATTGTTCTATAAGTACCATACTAATTATTTAAAATTAACAAAAAATATATCACTTTATATATTGCAGCATAAATCTCACTATAATATAATAAAATAAATTCATTGATAATATCAACAAAGTGAGGTGTTAAATTGAATAAAGCAGAAATAGTTAGAAAAGAACTAAGGCTAATTATAAGAGAACTAGGACTACTTAATTACAATTGTTTAAATTCTGGACTTACACTAGTACAAGCTCATATATTAAATTATCTTAAACAAAACAGTATTACCCCTTTTAGCGAATTGGCAATACAATTAGGAATTGATAAGGCTTCATTAAGCAGAATTCTTAATAATTTAAAAGCCAAAGATTTTATTAAAATAGAAAAGTCCCTTAAGGATAAAAGAACTAAAGACATTAGCATTCTTCCATTAGGTATGGAAGCTATGATAAATGGAGATATGGAAGCTAATAAGTTTATAAATGAAATTCTAGATTTAGGAAATGATACTACTAATAATAGCATCTCAAAATCCTTAAAAGAGTTTCGTATTCTTGCACTAAAAAATAATCTTATAAAGGATAATTCCCGAATAAAAATAGAAAAACTATCATCAAATTATTTAGAGGATGCAATAAAGTTAACTACTGAAGTATTTCATTGTGAACAAAATATCCCTAAAGAATTAATACCTATAAATAAGGATTTGAAACCACTTTGGTGGTGTGCAAGAGTAGGTGAAGATATTATCGGTGTGGTAGCCTGTTGGCAGGAAAATAATCAATGGCATTGGGGAAGATTCGCAATTGATAAAAGACTCCGTGGCTTAGGAATAGGCAAAAAAATGGCTGCATTTTCTCTAAATGAAATATTTAATCTTGATGTAGAAGAAGTTTTTATAGATGCAAGAGATGTAACTGTAACAATATTAAAAAAGCTTGGATGTGAAGTATTAGGTGAGCCAATAGATTTTTATGGTGAACCAGTTACTCCTGTTGTAATGAATAAAAAGGATTTTATGAATAAGATAAGCAATAAGCAAAATATATAAAATGTGTAACTTAGAAAGACTATATAAAAGACTAATAATTTATATCATTTAATAAATTTATGAATCTGAGTGAAGTTATTAAATAATCTCAATAATGTTATTATTTTTAGCATTAAGTTGCTTAATTTCATTTTTGAGTTATATATTTAATAATTCATTACCTTAGGATATACATATATGCTATTGTTTATCTAAAATGAACAGTCCATATAAATTTAATTAATGGTAAATAAAGTTCTAATTAAAATAAGGTAGTCAATGTTGGCTACCTCAGATTATCCAAAGCTCTATGCATCTGCATGGGGTTTTATAAATATTTCTTAACATAACTGAGCCTTTTAATAAAAAATTAATTATTTTAAAGTTTAATCTTGAAATCTTTCTGGAAACTGTTTTATAATGCCGTCTGACATCATATCTGCCATCTCTAAAGCCTGAGCTTCCATTTCATCATATACGGAAATACCTTTTTCATAATCTGATGTAAGTATAGCAACTGCTTGAGCTTTAACAAGTGCTAAATGTTCATGTAACATTGATTTCCAATCTTCAAAATACCAATAAGGATTAATTCTGCTAAGTAACTCAGCAATTTGATCTGCATTTTCATACCATCTTTTTTCAGCATCTGCTGATGCATCAGTATTCCCTGCCTTAGAGGCTTTAACAAGTTCTGAAGCTATAACAAGGTGACTTGTAAGCAACTTATTAAATTCAGCAGCAACATCATCACCATAGAAAGGTCTTAATACTTCCTCAAAATCTTTAGGATTTCTAAGAAGCCTAGCTACAACAAGATCCTCATCCGGTGAACCTTCTACTATACTCATTATAGCCAATCTTGTCCAAACAGAATGTTGTTCCCAAAGCATACGCATGGTTTCTCTTAAGGCCATTTCTGATTCAGTAACTCTAAACATATCAGGGTAATCCATATAATCTATAGATCTGTATTGAGGATATATATAATTAGGATCTACTCCTGAATCTGCTTCAGTAACTGAATAAATGTTTGGAGCATATATTTGTTCTAACAATTCATCTGTACCATATTGTTCATTTCCATAAAAATTTGTCATTGGGTATAAATACATCCTTCTCACCACTTTAATAATATTTACATTTTATAATATGGCTATGTGAGAAATAAAGTTACATATCCTCTTGCATAAATTTATACTTAACAGCAATCCCAATTATATAAAACTTTTCTAAAATCCAAGTTTTTTAAATCCTCTTTATTTATAAAAAAGTTCGCTACTCCAGAATCTCCAAACATTAAATCACATTCATCTTCACAATCTAATTGAAGCAATAATGTATCAAATCTTTCTAGATTTCTATCATAATATCTTGGATCAGATTGAGTAAAAGCAGGATATCCTCCTATTTTGCATCCATCAGCACTTAGATTTTCCATATAATCATCTACTACTTCTTCTTCTAAATTAAGGCTACTATATATATCATTAAATCTATAATCTTCCCAGGATACAGGCATATATTCTTCTGATAAAAATTCCATTCTTCCTTCATTATCGAAAGGCATGTACCACTTTTCTTCTAACTCTCCTAAGAATGAAAAATCCTTTATTAAATTCTTTTCATTTTTTACTACATCAGGTATGTATATAACTTTAAAGGTATCTTGTATACATTGATCCTCAAGATCAAGTCCATAAACATCATCAGCTAATATGTAAAATTGTAATATACCCTTTTCTGGGAAAGACTCTAGGTGTGGAACTTCTTCAAAGTTTATTTGAGCTAATAATCGTAAATACTCTCCATTAGACGCTTTAGGATATTCCATACCAATTTTAAAATAAGGATCTCCTCCTAATTTACTTTCCCAAGGCATTGTATTTTGTTCTTTTAATTTAATTTTTATATAAGGTTTCATTGTTTCTTCTATTTCACTTCTAAACTTCTCTAGGCTTTCAGGTAATTCTAATTTTAATTTTTCCATTTATATCTCTCCATTCATACTAAAATTAACATCACTACGTACCAACTTGCCTTAGTTATCCTATATCCTTGCCTATTTATGTATTATCCTTTTTATAAATAAAATTCTAAGTTTCAGAGAGTTTACTACGACTGAATCTTAAAATTTTTACTCTATGAAAGTAGCTACTCTTTACCTCCACTTTTAAGAAACTGAATCTATTATATCAGATAAGAATCTTGATAAACAGAATTCTTGGCTGAATATTAAGCTTTTGGTCCTTCTAAAGCTCAAAAATTCTTATACTTGGAAATATCTGCTCTTTATTATTATCTTCGACCATCAAGATGAAATCTTTGGTATTTTTTATTTAAATTTATCATTTTATGTGTATTTTTAAATATTATTTATGATTTTATTAAATGTGGGATTATTTTTATTTGCTTGGTAATAAGGGCTTCTATAACTTATTAAAGTGATTAATGTGTTAAAAGGCATACCTAGAGATGGATAATGGAAGTGCATAGTTTATTTTGGAATATAGTTATATCAATATTTTGGAGCAATATAGTGATATATTAAAAAAATAAATGATTTGATAAATAACTAATTTTAATAAATTATTATTTATAATTGAAATTCATATATATTAAGGTATCTTCTTTATTATAAAAAGAGCTATATGTATGCTAGTTTGAAAGTGTTTACATATAGCTTATTATAAAAAACAAATTTTTCTCATTTTAAGTATATTGGAATATCTCGATTTTAATATTTGATTTATAACTTATGGAAGAATACAGAGTTACACTCTCTTCATATTCTATTTTGTTTATATTTCTATCTATAAACAACTCAGCTTATCCCTTTACAAAAAGATTTATGATACTATGTTCAATAATCTTACTTATCAAAAGGTAAAACTTATAATTATATTAAAGATTACATTCATAATGTAATGTATAAGTTCTTTTTTAAATCATCAATTGCTGGCGTATCAATATTACTCTTTACAATCAATTCATCAAATTCCTGTTGCAACAGTATCATCTCGGATTTTGCTACAGCACAGTGTTTAGCCATTGTATTTTCCGCAAGAGCCGTTCTCATAAATATTGAAAAAGAAATTGCTACTATAGATGCAGGTAGATCTAACCATAATAATTTTTGTGGAGTAGGATTCACACCATTTTTTCGAAGAACCTGTCGCCCTTCTTGTATTCCTTTGATCATCTGCTTTATATCTTTATATGAACGACCTAGCCTAAAATTATCACAATCAAATCCATATAAAGCATTAGCTATATTTGTTACTAATGCAACATGAGTTTTTTGCCATGCATCAATGTCTTTGCAGAATACAGATGGTATTTTTGCTTGATTAAAAATCTTGATTAACTTCTCTATACGCCTGGTTTTTTCGCCGCTATATTCACCAAAAGTTGTAGTTTGAAAAGTTCTTTGAATACCTTTTACAATAAAGTAATGTACCTTTCCTTCTTTGCGCTCTCCTCCAGTAGCTGGGAAGCCAATCATAAGTCGATCTTTGCCAACAGTAGTTATCCATTCGTCATATCCACTTGCTGTATTAACAACAAATACAATATTTTTCGAAGAATTTTCAGATAAAATGGAAAGAATATTATCAACTTGAGTTCTTTGCATCGTAACAATAATATAGTCGTATTGAGCATTTGGCAACAACGTATCAATAATATTGACATTTACTTGCTCAACTTCTTGCGTTTTATGATTAACGAGAACAATCCCGTCATTTTTTAGTTCCTCAAATCTTTTCCCCCGTGCCAAAACAGTTATATCATTTCCGGCAAGAGCAAGTTTTCCTGCAAAAACACTTCCAATTACACCTGCACCATATATTAATATTTTCAAGTTAATACCTCCCATTTTTCAAATTGTATATTCTTTTATATCTAATCACTAACAATAGGTTCTACAAATTATTATTATATATATTAATTATATAAATAATCTTTATTTCACAATTTTTACTATATCAACTTAATTAATAATAATTATATCATATTTTAATAACAATAATTCCCTAATGAAAATGTAGTTCAATTAAAAGTTTTCAAGAGAAACAAGTGATAAAATAATAGAAGTTTCATATAATCTTTTTATTCAGAAGGGATATGAAAAAACAAGTATACAAGATATTATCAATGAATTAGGCCTATCTAAGGGAGCAATCTATCATTATTTCGATTCTAAAGATGAGATATTATATGCAGTTTTGAATAAAGAAAAGGAAAAGGCTAATGCATATTTAGAAAATATAATTGCTGAAGCAAATGGGTATACTGCAAAAGATAAAATTAGATATGTTTTAGTTAAATTAGCAAATAATGAAGACATAAATAATACTAATAAATTCTTAATTAATCAATCTAATAATATTAAAGCTATTGTGGAAAGCATTATTCAAACAGTAAATTATGATTCATATAAATTTTATCTCTTAATAGAAGAAGGCTTAAATGATGGTTCAATAAATACAGATTTTCCAAAAGAATGTGCTGAACTTTTACTTCTACTGTGTAATGTATGGCTTAATCCTATTCTATTTAATAGGACTTATGAGGATACTATAACAAGATTTAAATTTATTCAATTTACAATGAAACAATTGGGTGTTGACGTTATAGATAGTGAATTGTTAGATAAAATTAAAATTAACCTTAAGGGAGTTGGATTAAATGAAGTCAGTAAATAATATTTTATTAGAAAAGAGAAAAGAAGCTATGATGTTCTCAAAAATAGCTTCACAGAACAAAAATGTATTTAAAGCACCTTTAGAAGTAAAAAAAAGAAGATCTAAATTAGGAAGTGTTTGTGGTTCAATTGTTACACTTGTTGCTGTTTTATTATACATAATTAATGTGCCTAATTTATCAATTGGACTATTTGTCGTAGGATTATTAACATTAGGAATTAATTTAGTATTGCTAAACTTTGTTTATAAGTAATAGTTTATGTATAAGATTTGTATGATTAACATATTGGATTAAATATATACGAGTAAAAATCTTATTCTTTAGATTAATTAGTATAGGGGTAGAAGAATTTTTATCCCTATACCTGTTTAAGTTATTATTAATTCAAATTTGTAAAACAAGTTATTGCGGAAATTCTTTTTAACCTTAAATAAAAATTCAAAATTTGTTATTTGATTTTCTTTAATGAGGACAGAATATCTTTATATACCAATGTCTGCATACTATCACCATATATAGACACATCAGCTTTTATTAAGGCTTCTCGTATACACTCAACTAAATCCGATTTATATCCTGCCATACTTGGCAATGCTTTAATACATTGTCTTGCTGTAATTGGCTTCTCATCTAAAATATGTTTTAAATAATCATCTATAATTTCATCAATTTTATTTTCTGTATCCCATTTAGCGTTAGCAGATATTAAGATAATACCTCTAGTTCTAATATATGAATTACTATTTTCAAGCATTTCGGCAAACTTATCAAAAAATTTATAGACAGTGTTAGATTTTTGGCTTTTAGTTTCTAACATTTGTAATGCTTGATATGCAGTTTTATTATCTTTAGAATATAATCTTTCAATCAATTCTGTAGTGTTTTCCATAATTTCACCTTCTTAAACAAAGATTCTAATCTATAAATTTACTGTTTATAATAATTATCCTTAAACTAGGAACTTAATCTTCTCTTAGTAATTGATTATTTACTCATTTCCTGCTATCTCTGATTTTAATCTATTAAAATAATCATCCATAAATTTAAGTCTTTCTTTGCCTATTTCTTTTGCTTTTTTGGTATATAATTTATCAGGAATTTTTTTAAATTTTACTTCATATTCAATAAACGGTGTATGCTGTGACACGTCTTTTATTCGTCCATTTTCCACAGTATTTAATTTTAGATAATCATCAATTGGCTCATTTGGAATTAGCCTTTGTCCAAATTGACCAGCTAACATAAATGTACGAGCAATTCCACTTGCTCCTATAATATCAAGCTTATCTGAGTCAAAAAGTATTTTTGCTTCTATTGTTTTAGGCTCATTTCCTGTTCTAAATCTATGTGTTTTTATACAATGCTTAATTTTCTCAATTTGTTCTTTTTCATAATCTAAACTTCTTAATATATCTCCTGCTAATTCACTGCCTAATATGGCATGATCAATTTCTCCAGTTTTATCCCTGCTTTCTTCTACTCTTGCAATATCATGAAGTAATGCTGAAGGGGTAAGAATTTCTAAATCAACATCTTTTTCATGCTTCGCAAGTAATAAACAAAGCTGATGTACTCTAAATACATGATCTAAATTATGTGCTGAACAAATTAATTTATTTTGTACAATTTTTATGATTTTTTTATGTTTTATTTCTGTATTCATTAATATTTTCTCCCTATCAAATAATACTAAATTCAGTATACAGAATATGCTCACTTAATGTCAAATTATTGCATATATTTAAAATATTATATTTTTTAAAGAAATTAAAATCACTATTTATAATAATAAGCCTTAAATATTGAAATTTAGTTAATTTTTTCTTCATATAGATTTTCTATATAGTAATGATCCTGTAATTTTCTTGTTAAGTTATCCCATAAATATACTCTTCTTTGAAGTTCTATTCCAAACTCGCTCTTCATTTTAATTTTTGATTCATCTAAGTGAGTTTCACTTTCAAATTCCTCAAGACTTTTCATCTTTTTTGTTTTATAATCTGTAAGCATAGAAATAACGTACCTTCCATGTTCCTGAGATTTTTCTTCTAATTCAAATTTTATACTATTAATAAGACCACATATTACGAACTGCTCTTCATAAATTCCTTTACTACTATATGACCTTAACTGCTTATAGAATTCATCTTTTAGCTCCACCAAATACTCAACACTATTGCTATCTTTAGGTGGCGCATATTTTCTCATTAACCTATAACCTCTTGCAATCCCACCAATTCTTCTTATAGAAGTATTAATTAATTCAATGGCATCTGAAATATAATCCTTATTATTAATCTCATTTATAAATTCATCAAATGCTTTAATAAAATTTTCTATGAGCACTCCTTCAATTAATGAATTCTCTTTCCTTGCCTCTTTCCTTAAATTCTCTCTCATTATAAAAAAGTTACATAGCATATCTAATTCATCATCAGATATATTATCATCATTTATATTTAAAATAAGTTCATTAACCGTTCTTATTAAACTTGGTTTTAGTTCTTCAATATTTTCACTATTTAATTTATTTAATAAGTCTTTTATTTCTTTATAAAACATAATCCCTCCTAAAAGCTGAAATTTATCAGTATGCTTCTACCATATTTTTAACCATTTTATTATCTTATTGAATGCATCAATGCGGCTTTCAGCGCATTCTTTAGGATAGCGTCTTTCTATAGCAAAAACTTTGAAAGGTATAGATTTTGAATTGGCCACTGGAATGAGGAAATGACTGCCATACTTATAATCAACATGTTCATATGGGAAACAAAATTTATGTTCTTTCATCCTGCAAATGGCAATCTTGGCAAAATCACTACTTGGACATATAGAATCCTCTTTGACTGTGAGGAAAAGAACAGCTCCGTTAATTTTTTCAACTGGAATCCACACATTGTCAGGAGCATTTTTCATTCCTTTTTCATAAAAATGTTTAGTATATAATTCTCTATGACGCAGGCTCACTGGAATTGCTTTAATCAAAGAATAATTAATTTTCATATAAGGCACAGGATTATTATTCCAAGACCAGCAAGAAGTATTTTTATATCGAAGTCCATCATCTCCTTGTGATATTGCACATGGAGCAGAAACTGCTACGACGCATGTAATCTGTGGAATTAATGAA
Organism: Clostridium sporogenes; assembly: GCA_019933195.1. Taxonomy (NCBI): domain Bacteria; kingdom Bacillati; phylum Bacillota; class Clostridia; order Eubacteriales; family Clostridiaceae; genus Clostridium; species Clostridium sporogenes. Next base: position 114,949 of record CP082942.1, on the reverse strand, counting down.
GCAGCCAATAGAGCATATTCACCACCACTGGAAATACCGTACATCGCAATTTTGTTAAACCCATTATTACTTAACCACTTAACAGCATTCTGCGCACTTTCAACAGGAGCTTCAACTGTATGTTTAGGCAAACCTTTGGCATTCACATAAGCCATTGCCAATACATGAAATCCCTGGTTGCAAAATATCTCAGCTAACTTAGCTGTTAATGCAAAATTCCCACTACTTCCGCCACATACAATTAATACTTTATTTTCTTCCAAAGTCTGTTCTGAACAATAAAAACTGCCTTGAAAACCATGCACATCTACATTAAAGTTATTTGTTATGGACCAGTTTTGATTCATATAGGTACACCACCTTTTAATAGCCGATTATGTAAATAATCTGTACTTCAAATTATAATTTATCATTTAGATTTTCTAATTCTATTTACATTATAGTTCATTAAATGCCTTCCAAAATGTTGATAAATCAATTTTTTAAAGATGGATATCTCTTGATGATGTTCTTTTAACATTTCATCTGGGCATTTATATACTCCAAAATCCTGATTAATTCCTTTGCTTTGAATATAAGTATTATTAATATTCCAATCAATAATAGGACTTTTAAAATCATCTACTGCCACTCCATATCCACAAAAAGTACCTGTACAACCACTAAATTTTTCTGCAATTGATTAAGATATTTACTATCAAGAATAAAACCTTCTAATTCATACCATTTCCTTTTATAGTATACTTCTACCCAACTGTGAAATACATTTTTAGGAGCACTTTTATATACAAATCCAGTCATGGCTCCTTTCTGTAATACCTTATCAATAGTAAAGGCATGTACTCTACAAGGAATCCCTACTGCTCTTAATAATGCCATAAACAATGTACCTTTTGTATTACATTGTCCATACCCATCTTTTAAAACCTTAGTTGCTGCAATATTATCATCAATATTATAACCAAACAAAATTTCATCTCTTACATAATTATAAATGGATTTTATTTTATTGAATTCATCTAATTCATTCCAACCATAGTTCACTATTACATCTTGAATAGTTTTGGCTGAATAATTTAACATTGAAGTTTCCTCTAGGTATTTTTTCATCATTGCCACCTCTTATTTCAGTTGTAAAAGCTCCCTCTTTTAAATTACTATTTATAATAGTCAAGCTCAAATTGGAATTTATTAGACTCCCATAATCTAAAATCTATCAACCAAATTAATATTTATTGTTAATTAGTTAATACTAATATGTTTACATTCCCTTATCGAAATATCTTAATGCAAACAATTCTATGGCATTGCGCAAACCGATTAATAATACGCCATAGGTTAAAATGCGATTCAAAGTAAAGGTTATTTGAATATCATAAAATAGCAACACCGCTTCTCCGAGAGCTAAAAGTACTATCAAGATATAGCTTAAATAATTCACTGCATTATTCGCTTTGTTCTGGATCAATTGCCAACGTTCGTCTTTTTTATACTCAATTTCCTTTTTAGCTTTCCATATATAAAGAAAAAGAGTAATGCCAGTACCAACAATAAGGAAAAATAAAATAATAGTTTGTTCATTCATCGTTTTAACCCTCCTTGTGTTCAAAAACTTCATTTATTGAAACATTAAAAACTTCTGCAATTTTGAAAGCCAATTCTAATGAGGGAGTATATTTATACTTCTCAATTGATATGACCGCTTGGCGGGAAATACCTGCCTTTTCAGCTAAATCAGCTTGCGTCCAATCACGTTCTGCTCTCAAAACCTTAATTCGATTCTGTATCAAGGTATTACCTCCTTAACAAAATATAATCAACTGTTTACATTTACATTGTAATGTACTAATTACATTTTGTCAATATATGAATACTTTCTTTATACTTAACCTTCAACATGAAAATGGCATTACTCAATAGTAACACGAGATGCAACTTTGTAAATTGAAAAGCAATCTTTGTAATTGACAACTGAATATTTGTAAACGAAACGGCACTTTTATATCCGAAATGCATGTCTTGTAAATGAGATGCAGTTTTTGTAACCAAAATGCAGTTTGATTTTTCAGATTTATTGAAGTATTATATTAAAAATAAGCAAACAAAAGACTGATTAATTATCAATCTTTTGTTTGCTAGGATGCAATCACTCAACGAGTGAATATTTATTATTATTAATACAACCTAGTTGGTATCAAAAGGGTTGCATTTCGATTTACAATTGAGGAATTTCTTTAATATTTCACTTTCCTTTTCAATAATTAATTACAAATCAGTTCTATTCTTCATAACAAATAATAGGAGTTCCATCTTCTATATTATCAAAAATTATTTTAGCTAAATGTAATGGAGTATTTACGCATCCATGTGTTCCAGTTCTTTTGTATATATCTCCTCCAAAAGAAGGCCTCCAGCTTGCATCATGTATCCCTATATCCCCATTAAATGGCATAAAATAAGTTACTTTAGCTTCATAAGTTGATCCCATTAAAACTGCATCTCTTTGTTTATAATTAAGCATATAGGTTCCAACAGGAGTGGCATTTCCTCTATTGGGATTACCTGTTACTATGGCACCTTGAGTTATAAGCTTTCCATCTTTATAAAACCACAAATGTTGCCTTGTTATGTTAATTTCTACATAAGTATTGCCTATATCATCTTTATCCCTACTTACAGCTTTTTGAATATATATAGGTTCTTTTTGGAGTACTTCACCAGCTTTTATATTTTTCAATAATGCTATTGTTTCATAAACACGATCAATTTTCCATCCATAAAATCCGCCTTCAACCTCTACTATTTTATCTATAGATGTTTTAATATTTCTTGATACTCCAACTGTATCATATTTTTTACCCAATGCTTCTACATATCCTAAAACTGCTTTTTCATTTATTACTACTTCTAAATTTTCATCCACATTAAGCCATTCATTTATTATATTTCCATCTAATATTTCATTTTTACTTCCAAATGTATAAGTGATTTTTGTTGATACATACTTATTTAGTAAATTCTTGGTTTTGGAAAGTTTATTAGAACCTAGAGTATACTTTGGATTTTCATAACAGAATTTTTCATTTAAATCTAATTTTTTTTCACCTTTTGATATGCCCATTTTTATAACTTCATTTAATTTATCTTTATTTATCTTGTTTCCATATACTTCTTCAATCACCTCATATGAACCATTTGAATACTTAAAACTTACATTTTTAGGTTCTATAACAACTCCATTTAAACAACTTAATTGTTTTATTTTATTTTCCAATTTATCTTCATCGTAAACAAATAAATCTTTCACATAATAATTTTGATTTTTAAATACTGAAACAATCCATTTAAATGAATTTTTCCTATGATAAATTTTAGAAATACTAATTTTTTCATTATATTGCACTCCTATATCTTGTCCTATTATTTCTTCTACTTCTCCGTTTCTCTCTACTAACTGTAGCTTATAATCTTTAATATAACTTCTAATTATATTGTCTGCATCACCATGTGCTTTTAATGAGACATCTGCTCCATTTATTACTGTATTAAAAAAGAAATGATTAGAAAAGTATACTGAAATAAGTAAATAAAATAGCAAAATTAAAGCTATTAGAATACCAATATTTCTTGTATTCTTACTTTTAAAAAGCTTTTCTATATTAATATTCTTCATATCGATTTATACCTTTCTTCAAAAATATTTTCATTTAAACATAATAACTAATTTAAAATATGCTTGTATTTTTCATTTTATAACTAATATCTAGAATTTCTTAAATATATGTTGTTTTTCTATTCTCAATAAACAAGTATTATATATAATTCCATCTTCTAACATTAAGCTAATGAATAGTGACTTTCTATGGTCTATAACTCATACTAAATTAATATTGTTTTTTAATTTCAATTAAACTAATAAAAACCGCACCTATTTATGGTACGGTTCACAATAAATTAATCCTAGATAGTTAACTCGTATACTGGAAAACCAGGAGCTAATATGTTCATTTTGTTCAGTCAGACAAATTACTATTTATAATAATCAATCTTAAATTGTAATTTGATTATTATTACCAAATAAATGGGACTAAGCGATATCTAACTTCCTTTGTATAATCTATATATCCATCTAATCCTTTTTTCAACATATTATCCTCAAGATATGTTCGAATAACAATGACGACCCCAATAACAACAGCAGTTAATATCACATATTTTGATGGAAATATCAAAGAAATCGAAACACACCAAATCAAAATTGCAAAATATGTAGGATGTCTAATTATTGAATACGGTCCTTCTTTGCATACACTTTGTTTTCTGTCTGTTTGAAGTCTTGATGTAGATTCCAAAAATGTATTCACTATCATTGCTCTTAATGTAAAAATAGTTGCAATAATGTATAAAGCAATACCTATCCAATATAAATTATCAAATTGCAATGTTTTATAGCTTTGTCCTGCTACAAAATATATAACAAAATAGGCTAAAATCCAATATATAGTTAATAACACTTTATCCCATATAGGAGAATCAGTATTTATCTTTCTTCTTTCATTAATTGTCGTAGAATTTGTTTTATACATAACTATTCCAGAAATTACTGCAATCAGTATGTATAATATGAAATATACAAGTTCTCGAGTTCCGTATATCCAAGATGAACCAATAAGAAATAACATTATTCCTAAAATCCGTTGTACAATAATCCTTAAAATATAATTTATTGCCCCTCTATCCATATGTTATACCTCACCTTCGAATCAGTGTTTATAATAATTAACCTTAAGTTATAATTTATAATAAAATCCAATATACATACATTGGTTTTTTATCTATATATAATTTTTCCTCAGTTCTTATCCCGCCACATCTTTCAATGATTTTAATTGAGGCTATATTGTCGGAATAGCAACCAAGCATAACTTTTTCAAGTCCTATTGTCCTCTCAAATTCAAGTGCCATTTTCAGCATTTGTGTAGCATAACCTTTACGTCTTTCAGATGGGCATACAGAATAACCAATATGTCCTCCATATGCAGCAAAGAAATCATTGTTTATGCTATGCCTAATATCAATTATACCTATAATTTTGTTATCGGTCTTTCGTATTACAAAAAACGTATCAGCAACAACCCAGTCACTTCTCACAGTTTTAGGAGAACTGTTGTTTAATATGTTAACAAGCCACTTATCATATGTCATTTGATCAAGCAACGCACTTCCGTTGATAACTGTTTCTCCATAATCAAAAAATTCTTGCTTAAATGCTTCAGCTTGATTTTTATACTACATAGTTGGTGTCCTAAATTCAAGGATTTGCATATTAATCACCTCAGTAAATTTACTATTTATTTTAGTTGTTTACATCATTTATATGTCATATATTAAACGTTTGTTTATACTAGTTTAAATTTGTAAACAATATAGACAAGAGGTGATTATATGCAATCTAACACAACTTGCCCATTAGTTGAACAATATCTAGGTTACCTTGTCGTTATTAAGGGTCGTTCTGATAATACAGTTAAAGAATATCGTACTGATTTACTTATGTTTTTCAACTATATTATGAACTTACGTAATATTACTATTATTGATGAAAACTTTGCTCAAGCAGATCTAGAATTCATAAAATCTATTACTCTTCATGATATGTATTCTTTTATTTCTTATTGCCAAAAATCATTGAATTCATCACCTGGAACTAGATCTAGAAAAATAATATCCATACGTCAATTTTGGAAATATCTCAAAACTAAAGCTCATCTCATTGATAATAATATTGCTGAAGAATTAGAAACTCCAAAATTACCAAAACGAATACCTAAATATCTTAACTTAGAAGAATCTGTTCGTTTGTTACTTGAATGTAAGAAATCTCCTAGAGATTACTGTATAATTACTATTTTTCTTAATTGTGCATTAAGATTATCCGAGCTTGTCAGCTTAAACATAGATCAAGTAAATAATGATATTTTATCAGTAGTGGGAAAGGGTAATAAAGAACGTAAAATTTTCCTAACACCTGCTGCTAAAAAAGCTATTACTGATTGGTTACATATTAGAAATTCAATTAATGTTAATACCAATGCTTTATTTATATCTAGAAATAATAGACGTATCACTACAAGATCCATTCAAAATATTGTAAAAAAATATGTTATTACTTCTGGCCTTGACCCAAAATCTATATCAACACACAAGCTTCGCCATACATCAGCTACTCTTATGTACAAATATGGTAGAGTAGATATTAGATCTCTTCAACAAATTCTTGGTCATGAAAGTGTTGCAACAACTGAAATCTATACCCATATTGATGAGCATCAATTACAATCCGCTGTAAACTCTAATCCCCTTGCAATGATGTTTAGCTGAACCAAAGAGACACCTAATATCGTGTCTCTTTAAAGAATAAACATAACATGTTCAATTATATGGATAATAGGAAGTTAATCTTTCATTTATATTCACTTTCATTATAAATATTAATTATATTCTTTTATATTTAACTCTTGTAAAAACACTCACCAAGTTTTTGGTTCATCACATAGCTTATACATTTCAAATGAATCATCTGTAATAATCCAGATACAGTATCTATCATAAAAGAAATTTTTATATTTATCCTGTGCTTCAAGTGAAGGTTCTCTTAAAACTTTAACAACCCAAAACATTCTGTAACCTTTAGTATCTAAAACTTCAGTTATATTTTTAGTCTTAACACATAACAAATTTTGTTCATTACCATACTTCTTACCTGTTAATGAATTAAACATTACTAAATCATTTTTATTATCTTTATAATTAAAATTATCTACCGTGCTTATATCTAATAAATCTCTTATTATCTTTGATGGAATAACACTCCAAAGCTCTTCACCTGTATTTGTTTTATATGTTATTTTGCTAATAGTCTTAAAAACATCATAATATTCACTAACATCATTAGTTTTATATTCAATTGAAAAACTAGCAGATAGGTCTTTTATCCAATCAATTAAGTTCACCGTAGCAGGATCCATGTATGTTCCTATATTGGGATATGAATACGCATCTTCATATGTCTTTACAAAATACGGAATAAACTTTTCTTTTTCATTTTCTAATTGCTCTATAAAAATCTTATAATTATCTTCCTTAACTAAAAAACTATTTATCCATAATATAGAGTCACTTTTCGTAAATCTCTCAGTCAAAGTAGTGTAATTATATATACTAGTCCAACTACCTATTAATTCATCTGAAACCTTCATCATTGTATCATTATCTGATATTAACCAAGGCTTAAAATCAGGGAACTCAGCTTTGTCTATCCAATTTTTAATATTATCAGGACGATCATCTACTAGTTCATCGATTTCAGGAACTAATTCATTTGGCATGTATGGATAGTTTCTATTTCTTATTTCAAATTCATCTATTTCCTGCATACCTATAAAAGCATTATTTATATCAACCAATACGCTATAATCATCCAACATATATTTTTCTTTCCCATTATCAGTATATCCATAGTAAGGTAATCTATCTGCTAAATACCCTTGTATTTCATGAATGGCACACCATGTATATTTTTCACCTACAGTCATTACACTACTCATTCTTCCATGTGTAGCTGGCCAATATTGCCTGGCTATAGCTATATCATATCCATACACTTCCTTACCCTCATTTTTCCCATAACTTTTAAAAGTTCGGTAATCCCAACCCATTTTTTCAATATAATTGATAGCTACTGACAATGCAAACATATAAGGCATAATAAATTTCTCGCCAACACCTTTTGCATGCATCTCTAAAAATTTAATTGCCTCTTTAGAATATTCCGGCATTGAGAATTTCTCTTGCTCTTCTTGCCTTGTTTCGAGGTCTGATAAGCTTTCTTTCAAAATTTCATCTGACTCTTCGTCGCTAATATCAAAATTCACTGTATTATTGATAGTTTTATCCTGAAAATCTTGCTTATTAAACTCTTCCATTAATTTCATGAGTTCATAATTGACTTTCATTTCTTCTTCGGATATTTCTCTATCAATTTCAAAGAAACTTTCATATGCCTTTTTAATTACATACCATGACAAATCACCAGTTATTGGTGGATATGACTCACATTTTTTATTAATAACTTTCTTACTCAATTCTATATCAATGATAGAGTTAAATTTATATGGTGGCCTTGCTAATAATACTAGCTCATTATCTATTAGATTCCATTTAAATGCTTTCTCTACTATAATTCTTCCTACAAATCTAATTACCACACTCTTATTATCTTGTATCTTATCTTCAGAAAAAATGTTTCGTACGGTCCAGTTACCAAATTCTCTTAAATCCTCTGAACACAATGTCATACTTGAAATAACTCCTAATAAACATAGTAAAATATCTTCTTTCATTTGAGGATCATTTGTAATATATACTTTATCAAGCAATTTATAAAATTCTTTTGGATTGTCAATTGCCCACTTTGTTAACTCATTTCTAGCTTTTATACGTACTTTATTATCTAAATTAGTTAAGTTCCAAGCATAAATTAGTGGCAATCCATTAAATGTATCTTCAGAAGTTAGTTCTAAACCTTTAGTCGAACAAATGCAATAAGATTTTCCTTCCCATACCTCATTATTATTATATCTCATATATTCTGGAGTTGACCAAATAATATCTCTTTCTGCTGGTGTTTCATAGCTCATAAGAATATTATGAAGAAACTCAGCGTCTAATGGATGATTAGGGGTTCTAGAAACTTCTGAAATCAAATTATTTACTATTAACCTAAGTTTCTTAGTGCTACTTCTAATTAAATTTTCAATATAACTCTTATAATTTTTCGCTATGTTACTTGAAACATTTGCAAGTGCAAAAGATTGAATTTTTATCAATTCTTCATTATCACAGTAATCATACCAGACATCATCACAACCGACCAAAATATTTCTCTCTTCTAACAATATTAGTGAATAAATTTGTTGAGCTCCTATTCTATTATCTAGTATTTGAGGAAAACTTTTATTTCCCATAACATCTATATTCTTTAATATAATAGCAATCAGATAATCTATTAAAGGCTGAATTTGTATTTCATAATATGTAATTGGATTTTCTAGTGAATCTTCTGATGACTGTTCTATACTAGTATATAATAATCCATAATCAGCCAAATATTTTAGTATTTTTGATAAAGTAAGCTTCTCTAATCCATTTAAGTTATCCTCGTTTACTAATAATCCTATTAATTTGTTATGCTCTATTCTATATTCAGATTCATTAATAAAATACTCTACCGTATTTACCAAAATATTTTTAATGATATAATCTGCATCTGTCCATAAATTATTTAATTTTATATTAATCTCAGTATCTATTCTATCTATTTTATCAGACAGCAATTTGCTTATTGTTACTGATATTTTTTCGTTCCCATTTAATTTTTTATGCGAATATTTTTCACAAAATAGTTTCAGCGCAAATGGTGTTCTTAATGACCATTTTACTCTTTTTCTAATATTTTCACTTTCAAATGTAACATCATAGTATTTAATATAATCATTAAATATATTATTAACATTTACATCACCGTCTTCTGGTATATTAATTTTATTTTTTATATCTATATTTTTAAATTTATACGGTCTACTTGATATGATAAACCTCAACCGTCTATAATTACTACATATTACTTTGAGCTCTCCTATCCTATCAAGCCAATTGACATCTGATACTGCCTCATCTATACCATCAATACAAATTAGTACTTTAACTTCATGCTTAATTTCTTTATCTTCTAGATCTTTAATATTTTTTTTACCTATTTCACATCTACTAGCAGTATCCTCTAAGGCATTCCATATATCCTCTTCACTAAAGCCACTCGATATCCCTAAAGCATCTACTAATATCTCCTTCCAAGATACTGCATTAGCATATTGCTTAGCTTGTAATATAATTGCGGGTAAACTACTATTTAATTGATTATCTACAATACTTGCTAAAGCGTGAGTTTTTCCTGTTCCAGGTCCACCCAAAAATATTATAAAGTTAGTATTACATATTTCTATTATATTTAAAACATTATTTTCTATATTTGTATCTCTTAAGTTCTCCAATGATTCTCTTAAAACTCTTGCATTCCTTGACATAAATACTTTTTCTTCAATCCCTTTAATGCCAGAAACAAGTTCATCATAAACAATCTTCTTATCAATTGTACTAGAGAAACTCTTAACATCGTCATTTCTAAGGTAAAAAATAAGCTTATCAATATTTTCTAATAATTTATTTAAATACTCTATTGTAATATTCAACTTTTCTAAAACATCGTTAAACCTAGAATCTTTAGTGGCATCGATAATTCTACCCAAGGACTCATTTATAATGCTTTTATTATTTAATAAAGAAGAAATCATATTAAATAAAATCCTATTACTTTGAGCTATATTTTCGGTTATGTTCTGTATTCTTCCAACTACATGCAAATTGGGAATATACCTATCCCTTAGCCAACCAGATTTCGCCTTTTCATACTCATTTTTTAATTTAGATAATGGTATATCTTTTTCCCCAGAATACTCACCAAATGTTATTAATCTAAACTCAGATTCCTTAAGTAATTCATTATATTCTAAAATACCATTTACTTTTATTCTCTGGAACAATTCTTGAAATTCATATGCAATTGAAATTAAATAAGGTTTATTATTATAAAATACAAATATTCCTCCACCTGAACACCCACTTACATTATATAAGGCTTCATCATAAACAGTAGTTTCTAATTTGGTTCTCGTACAAATAACATTATTTTCTATAAATTCACACATACCAACTGTAATTGCAGTTGGTGCTGCACCTGAATTATATGGGGCTGGAAATCCTCTAAAGAAACACTCTATTGGAATACTATCTAAGTCAAAAAATTCTATGCTTTTAATTTCCTCAAAAACTTTGTTTCTTTCTTTTTTTATTATAATAATTGCTCTATCATTTAAAGGATCATCATCATATTTAATCATATCCTTTTCACTTATCCGAATTTCTTTATAGGTACTATTACATTTAACATAGACTGTTATATCAACATCTTCTCTAGCATAGTTGAATTCTTTGCCCAAAATACAATGTTTTGCTGTAAAAATATAAACATATTCTTCCTTGTCCATTTGTATAATAACTCCTGAACCATGCTCATACTTTTTTTGCTTATCTTCAATTTTAATTTTGCATATTATTGAGTCTAAAACACTAAGATTATATGAGTATTGCATTATGATTATCTCCCTTCTCTGGATACGAGCACTCGAAGTTAAAATCCCCATATTCGTACTCTTTAAAAATACTTCTTAATTCTACAGTATCATAATTAAATATAAATTTTATTTTTTTATTTTTATCTCTCAATGGATGTCTTAAAATTCTTGCAAATGTCTCTTTGTGAGGAAACTTATCTCTATTTGTGCCATTAGTACTAATAATAAATTTGCTACAATCAATAATATCTAACAAATTATCGCTTGTATTACCTTTACTGCCATGATGTGAAATCTTTACATAGTCTAAATTAAGCCTATTTTCTTCAGAATATCCCATATCACTTAAATTCTGTGCTATTTGATTTGGAAACGCGTCCCCTAAAAATAATATTTTTTTACTATTTTTATCATATGTGTTATTTATATAAACAATAAATGCAATACTTGATTTATTGTCTTCATCACTATCCTCTTCAAATTTATCTAAATCAAAATCAGCTATATCAATATTCCAATCACACATTTGGGTAGTAATTTTTTCACTAAATATTGAATAGTCTTTATTCCATGTATTTAAAAATTTATCTAAAGTCTCTATTGTTGGTCCTATAACTTTTATTTCTGCTCCATATATTTCATGCTCTTTAATTTTATATACTATCTTTTCAGTATTACATTTCTTAGTTTTGATTAAGTATTTTTCTAATTCAAATCCTTGATTAACACTAATTTTACTGGAAATATTAAAGTTAATTAACAATCTTCCTCCATTAAACCAAAATTGGTCTACAATATCATCTTCACCATATTTTTTTATAAACTTAGATATTCCTCCTATATGATCTTGATGTGTATGTGTTAAAACAAATAAATCAATACGTTCTTTTCTAGATTTTAAGCCAATAATTTCTTTATCTAACGTTTTATCAAAAGTTCCACTATATCCGCAGTCTATAAATATATTATGATATTTTTCATCAAAACCCTTATACCTAAGACTTATACAATCTCCAGCTTTTACCTGAAATATTTTCAGACAAATTTGTTCCATTTTATAGCTCCTTTTCATACGCTCCATTTTGTATTTTTATTTAAACATTGATCTAACAGTAATTTTATACGTTTTTATTAACTATAATCTAACTTCCCATTATAAACATTAAAAGCTTGTATCTACTATACATTTTATTCCATATAATCAACAGCATATTATTAGCCTAATGGCTATAAGCATAACTTGTCCAATTATATGGATAATGGGCAGCTTAGACTTTCTTAATATAATTATGACAGAACTGAATCTAAAATTATGTTCCTCAACTCTACACATTAGAATTTGTCTAGCTTTGAGTTATACTTACATTCTCACCAAAAACTGGAATTAACCTCTTTTACTAATTTCATCTGTTATTAATGATTTTGAAATATACATTGCTTTTATCCTGTTCTTAAGGAGTGTGTGCTGAGAGGTACCTTCTGCAAATTTTGGCTGTATTTTTTCACACTTACTGATAGTTGAGGATACAACTCGTAGTGCTTCTATCAATTCTTCTTTTGTATATTTGTCCATAGCATTTCACCTCAAATTCATAATTTATCTAGCTTGTATTATAATACAATTGTTTTTAACCGAAAACAACTCACTGACAAATTCTTATTTATATTACTCAATCTCAGATTGGAATTTGTCTAATCATTTAAAATCCATAAAGTAATTTTGCAAATCCAAATTCATTAAATAAAAGAAAACGTCCCATAAACATTACACCTATATATATGATGGGCTCCCATTTACAGCAATCGTATGATTCGGGTTCACTTTTTATTACACAAGCAAACATTTTATATATACCATATCCAATGAGTCCACCTATCGTATTCAATATTAAATCATCAATATCAGTACTTCTATTGTTTAATAATTGAGTGATTTCTATAAACATTGAAAATGAAAATCCTGATACGAGAATATAGAGCACTTTATCTTGCTTTTTCCATAAAAAAGGAAGTAGAATACCAAAAGGAATAAAAAGTAATATATTTTGTAAATATGCCACTATATCAATTTCATTAGAAAATGGCATAAAGTTTAGCTTTTGCGTTATTTCAAAGCGATAATGAAGTATATCATATAAAGTTCCTGTTCCTGTAAAATAAAATACGGAAATTATATAAATTGCAAAAGCAATAGTAATTCCACAATGAATTCTTGATGTTAATATACCCTTACGTTTATTCATATTATTTAATATCAAGAAAGTCACAATAAAAGAAACAAAGGCTGTCAAAAATTCATATCCAATAAAAAGCAAGTTATCCATAGAATTTACCTCCAAATTACTATTTATTTAGTTATTTACATCATTCATATGTCACATATTAAACATTTGTTTATACTAGTTTAAATTTGTAAACAATATAGACAAGAGGTGATTATATGCAATCTAACACAACTTGCCCATTAGTTGAACAATATCTAGGTTACCTTGTCGTTATTAAGGGTCGTTCTGATAATACAGTTATAATAACCGTATCACTACAAGAGCTATTCAAAATATTGTAAAAAAATATGTTATTACTTCTGGACTTGACCCAAAATCTATATCAACACACAAGCTTCGCCATACAGCAGCTACTCTTATGTACAAATATGGTAGAGTAGATATTAGATCTCTTCAACAAATTCTTGGTCATGAAAGTGTTGCAACAACTGAAATCTATACCCATATTGATGAGCATCAATTACAATCCGCTGTAAACTCTAATCCCTTTGCAATGATGTTTAGCTGAACCAAAGAGACACCTAATATCGTGTCTCTTTAAAGAATAAACATAACATGTTCAATTATATGGATAATTAGAATCTGATAATAGGCTTTCATAATTCTATTACTGATATATGGTTAACGTCATAATTTATTAAATTTTCACCAATAACGTTTCACACCTCCGACGTCCACTAAGCTTAGACAACTTCTATATCAGTCTTGCAACCCTTGAATTCAAGTTTTTAAGCCAGACCTCTGCGGGAGATGAATTGTTATTTAAAGTGTTGCTCCTACACAGACAAGTATCCAAGGACGGCTACGCCTAGCTAAATTATGCTAGATTTATTAATTGAAAGTATTATTTTATGCCAATATCTAAAAATTGAATTATAATGACTTTTCAATCACAATTAATCTTGAATCTTTCAAAATACAACTATGTGAATATCTCCTTGATCCATCTTTGATAATAAATATTTTTTTCTCCATTAATCCAGAGAAACAAATGTAACATTTTTGTATTCCTACTCCTTCTTCTGGAATATCTTTTAATACATCTTTCAAATATGTATAAACATAAGGTGCAATTGACACATCACATATTTTATATTTTTTACCGATTGGCATTATTTTTAAATAATATCTCTTTATTTCATCTTCAACTTTAAATGGTCTTACTGAAATATCGCATTCACCATAAAAAATTTTCTGTATTTTCAAATCATCATCATTAAATTTTGTAAGCAGATTCTTATGTGGCAAATATTTCTTTTTTTGTTCTTTAGTTTTAAAATTTAAAAATTCTGTATCTCTCTTTTTATTACTGCCAGCATTTTCTTCCCCAATACCTAATGTCCCTAATCTTTTCTTCAGCATCCTGTTCATACAACCAATAAGCCTATTTTTGATATCTGTTGTATCTAAATTGCCATAAAATTCTTTGGTCTCTGTCTTATTAGCTTCATCCAATTTATATGAACATTCCGGATTATGCTTTGACATATCTGTTTTATCTACTTTAAAATATCTTCTTTCTGCCCCCTTAACCACAGTTATTGGAGCTAAGTGGCATAAAGGACAAAACATATGGTTATCATACTTTTCCTCAGTTGCCTTTCTATCTACCTCAAAAGAATCCCAATAAACACTATCTGGATAGTTTTTATCATTTTCAAAATAAAATTCATCAAATTTTTTATTTCCCATATGAAACACTCCATTCTTATAAAATTTTTACAACTTTATTTTGTCATTCTCAATAAATAATACTAAAAGCCTTTAATTATCAAATACATATGTTCATAGAATTCAGACTCTGCCTATAGCTATATGCAGTAGAAATATTCAATATTCCTTTTACTTTAGCAAAACAAATTGTATTTACAATTTGTTTACATGCCCCGGAGATTCTTGGGAAACCTGAGTTGAGCTTCCTTAAAAATATCTCCTGTGACAATAACGCTTCTAAATGAGCATAATACATTTTGATCAATATATGAAATTATTTTATATGCACTGTCTTCAGATGGCTTATACATTTTTCCAATGTATATATCCGATAAATGTAAAATTCTAAAAGTAGACATCTTATTTCTTCCTTTCATAAATACCAATCATTTCAATTTTAAATTTCCCATTATTAGCCTAATGGGAATATGAATACTTATAGGTTAAAATTTAAATCTCTTGAATTCATATTTTTAACATAATTGATTTATGTAAGCAAACTAGGCTTTAGTTTAGATAATCTAGGGACAGGCCTCTTACAAAAACTAGAACACTTTTTGTTGCTATTAACAAATTCTGCCTCGCTTCTTTTATAATATTTTAAATAAGGCGCTTTACTGTAAACACCTTATTTATTCTAACCGTAGTTACAGTATCCACTTGGTAATAAACGATTACCTGGGATAGTAACAACAATAATATAATCTTGAAATTTATTTTCTGAGTTCTTACACAGAGAATCTATGGTAAAAATTTTAAATTGAGTTTTAATATCAGGTACTCCTTCAGGTTGTTCATTTAAATCTAATATTATGAACATACCTAATTGATTATATGGATGAATATAAGTTTGTATTTGTCCTAAATATTTGGTCTTTATAGCTTCATCAGTTATTTTAGAAGAAGTTTTCTTTATTTCAACCGGAAAAGTATAATCATTACATTTATATTCAAAATCAACTCTACCACCATTTGAAAAATTCGTTTTTTCATAATTAATAAATGATGATAACCGAGTTTTATTAAGATATTCGTATATGCTATCTTGCAAATCTCTTTCAGAAGCGGCCAAACCACTTCCCCCACATCGATTACTATATAAAAATAAGTATTTTGATTTAGGAGAAGTAATAATGTCATATGCATACATAATAATATGCTCTAACAGCTGTAAAAAAATATTCAATTTTTCTGGCGGATAATCTATAAGTGATTTTTGTAATCTACCTTGTATATCTTTGAAAATTTCTTCACCAGTTGGATGACCTGTTATAATTTCGTTAGTGTTTTTATATGTTTTTTTAGCATATTTTTCAATTAAACTACAAACTTCTAGGCTGTTATTTGGATTATCTAGTTCTTTAATATTATCATATAAGCATTTAACATCTTCTTTAGGAAAAATCTTTTTAAATTTATCAACTAATTTAATAATGTCATATTCATTACCAGGTTCTTTTTTTTTATCACTATTTTTAGCTAAAATCGATTTTAATTCATCAAGAAATAGCCTAAGATCAGATTCATCTTCAGAAAGCTGATTTAATAAATTATCAATTCGTATAGCTTGCCTTGAAAAGCTTTTAGCATAATATGGATACATTAAATATGTTTTAATATTATTTTTTATAGTTTCAAGATAATCTCTATATACTTTATTATTTAGTATTTGTTGATTCATAATATCATAATGATATAATAAAATTTGTTTAACGCTAATTTCGAAATTTAACCATCCATCAACATCTGAAAGCTTTTGGTTTATTTTATACAAATTATTTAAAATATTGTATAATTTAAAATCAATATCTAATAATGAAGTATCTAAATGATAAAGATTTCTTATCCATAAATTATGAGTTAGATTATTAAACAATGAATTTGATTTATCTAAATCGCTTTGTACAAAAGCACTTAAAAACCTTATTAACAGAACATAAAATTCAGCATCCGATCTATTTTCAGTAATGTTTTTAGAATAACTAAATAGTTCTTCAGCTTCAAAAAGATATTTAAGAAAACTACTTGGATCTTCATCTTCTTGTATAAGATTATGGAATTTTAATATTCCTAATCTATAATAAGCTTCTGATACTACTTCTATATTATAATGATCTTTAAACTGCTCTATAGTTTCTATAATATCGTTATCACTTGTACCATCATAAAATAAAGATAAGTATTTTATAGTAGTAGCTATTATAAAAGGGTTATAAGTATCGTCTATATCTAACAGTAAGTCTAAAGTAAAATGAGTATTTAATTTTTGAGCAAAAGTTAATGAACAAATGATATCTAATGTTTTTTTTTTAATGTAAGGATTAGATTCATTTTCAAAAGTATTTCTAAGAAATTTTTTTAATTCACGTTGATTAATTGATTCTATGTCAATTTTATTAAAAAAATCATCAATAAAAATAGTTTTATTTCCTATATGCATATTTTTAAACTCATCATACTTTAGACTCACTATACCCACCTCCTAAAATACATATTCTCCTTCGGCTTTAATATCTAATTGTTTTTCATTTACAGTTGTTTCGAACTCTCTTAAAGCGGTTCCTACAAAAATTTGTAATTTATCGTGCAATCTTTCATCAATTTTTTTAAAAATAGATGAAAGTCCAGCTAAATCTTTTTCTATAACTTCTTCTTTTCCAGGTGAATCTATAATAAGAAATCTTGGATGTCGACCTAAATTATAAATTATATCTGATTCAATTAAGCTTAAATAAAAAGCTATTTTAAATCTGAGTTTTTCACCTTCGTTTAACTCGTTAAAATTACTTTTTAAATCGTTTTGAATAAAAGAGATATTTAATTTTTCATCTATATTAACATCAGTAATATTTTTTTGACCAAAGTCATGTAATTCCTTTTCTATTAGAGTACTAAATTTTTTTAAAAGATCCTTACTTTCTTCAAATCTCATAGTTGTTAGTTTGTTAAGAGCATATTTAATAACTTGAAATTTTGATTTGGAAATAATATATTCATCTGGTTTATCCGTTGCATAAGAATTATTATTTATTAGGTTTAGTCTAGCTTCAAGTTCTCCTTTTTTCTCTAATAAAATATCATAATCTTTAACAGAAATTTTATTATTCATAGTTTCAAGTTGCTCCTCTAACACAGGCAACTTGAAATTCAACTCCTCAGTATTTTTTTCATATGAAGTTATTTCACTGCATAAAAGCATATGTGAATCTTCTAATTTTTGCAATGAATCCTCATATTTTTTTAATTTGTCCTCTAATACTTTAGTATCTTCTGAAGTTGTTAGATGGCTATCACAAATCATACATGAGTGCTCATATTGTTCTAGTTCTTTTTTTGATTGATCTATTAAATTTCCGCAGCGAGGACAATTTTTTACTTCTAGCGTGCTGAAATAACGTCCGAATTCTAAATTTTCCTTTATATTATTTATATATTTTTTAGTTTTATTAATTTCTTTATCAAGAGCAAATTTTTGCTTTGATAATCCACTAATTTTTAAATCATTAACATTTACAGACTTAAGTGTTGTATTATATTCATTTACTATATCGAAGTTGTAAGTAAAATTTGTATTTTGTCTAAATATCTTAATTTTATTCTTTATTAAAGAAAGCTCTTCAGATAAACATGCACTATTTTTAGAGTTATTTTCAGAAAGCTCTTTTCTAGTAACTTCCAATAATTTATTTTCAGCTTCGATCGTTTTTAACAATACAAATAATTTATTTATAGCAGCAGTATATCGTAGCCCTAACAACATTTCAAAAAGTTTTTTATCTTGAGCTCCAATGTTAGTGTCAATAAATAAATGAGTATAATCTTTAGATTCTAAATAAATAGTTTTAAAATAAGTATTCCATCTAGTTCCAGGTGATGATATACCTATTTTGGATGAAGAAGGTTCAGTCCATTTCAATGAATAATATGATAATTCATTGAAAAAGAATGATTCCATTCGGTTTTTTAACTCTTCTCTACTTTTAAATTTGAAAAGAATCTGATCATTAGATAAGGACGTGATTAAATTATCATCTTTATCTATTAGATTCTTAATTGGCAGTTTGAATAAAGTCCCCTTAACCTTGGAGTTTGGTTTATCTAAGCAGATTGTATAAATATTATTATCTAAAGCAAATTCTAAAGCAACTTGTTTAATCCAAGTTTTAACATCTGGCTTAAGGTGGTTATCCTTGCCTGTTAGTAGAAATTTAATTATTTTGTATGTAGAAGATTTTCCTTTACTATTATCAGCAATCAGCAGATTAACTCCACCTTCGAAGATTTTATCGTAATTAATTTTGGTATTATCCTTTTTAACTCCTTTCAATTTTAATCTATTTATCATTAATCTTTTACACGAAGTCTTAGGATTATCTTTATCAAAAAGATCTTCAATATTTAATATTTCTTTAATGTCATCTTTATTAAATATATCTTTGAATTCAGAGTATACTAAATTAATAAATTTATCATAATTAACCATTATAACTCCTCCCCGAATTGTTCTTTATAAAAAGATTTTACTTTTTCATTAATGTTTGTTATATAATCACCTAAAGCAGTAGTTCTATACTCTTCGTGATTATATTGATGTATTTTTAATTCAGTACCACTTAAATCTCCAAAAAACTTTTTTATTAAAGAGCATCTATCTATATACCATTTTGCTGCTGGTAGATTAATTAATATTTCATTTTGAATTTTTTCAATTGCATAGTTTGTAAGAAAATATTTTTTCTTATAATGTTTGTTTTGAACAGATCTTCTATCATTAAATTCTAAAAAACCATAAGCCACTAAAAAAGAAACTATGTTATCCAATTCTTCATAGGCACCAAAAAGATAACGTGTCATTTCAATACAGCGTATTTCTGGTTCCTTAGAATTAAATATATCTTTTACTATTAATTTAATTTCATTTGGATTAACCTTCGAATCATTTTTACATAAATCAATTAATTCATAAGAAAAATAGTCAGGATATCTTATTAAGAAATCTATTTTTTGAATTTTAACTTCGCTTTCTAATATTTTAGATCTATGTGGTTTTTCAGGATTATTATAATTTTCTGAAAAAAAATAGAGAATTAATAATAGCCTCAACCTATCTCTATATTCATTATCAATCTCTAACACTAAATCCCCTCCTATAAAATTAAAATAATAAGGAATTATTAATTTTGTGAGTCTTATATTCGAAGATTAAATATGTTCCCAGTAAACAACTTATACTACCTTATACTTAAATTATTAAACTTCAAGTTTTACATGAAGCATTTTAACTTCCCATTATAGACATTAGCTACATAATATTTAACACAATATCTAGTTATTGCCTGCACTTTAAATATTTTTAAGATTCTCTATTTTCAAATTATAATTATATCTTATAATAAAGTTATTCAATACAACTTACCTCTTTTAATATTACATATATATATTTAAAAACTAAAATTTTTCTCCTTATAAATCATTCTTAAATTTTAAATAAAGTTACCTAAAATCTTAGATTACCTAACCTAAAATTCACAAAAATTACTTGCTGATATAACAATATCTAACTTTATATACTATCATGTACATTTTACCATAATAATTACATATATATAATTATTATTATAAAATTCTACACAAATCCCAAAATAAAACATACAAATTAGACAAAATAAAAACTCCCACTAAGTGAAAGCTTTTAAACTCTTATTCTATTTTGTGTCCTTTATTTAATCCGTATTAATCTAAATACTCAGCTAGTTGTATTAAACTTTTTCTATGATATTCTTGTCCTCTCCATATTTTAAGTTCTAAAATATACATTCTTTTATTATAGATAATAACTATAGTAGCTAAACAAATTGTATTTACAATTTGTTTACATCCCCCGGGTCAATGCATGAATGTCATACTTGATAGAGGAAATATTAATGTGACTTTAGTTCCCTTATTTACCTCAGAATCAATAGTAATTTTTAGACCCAATTTTGAACAAAGCTTTTCACATAGATATAATCCCATTCCTGTACCTTTGCTAAATTTTCTTCCATTCTCGCCGGTGAATCCTTTTTCAAAGACCCTATTTATATCTTTATCTATTATGCCAACTCCATTGTCTTCTATGGTTAACATTACTGAATTAGCTTTTTTAATTGAATATATGTTTATCATTGGATCTTTACTATTTGAATACTTTATGGAGTTTACTATTATCTGATTAATAATAAATTCAACCCATTTTCCATCACTGTGCACAATTTCATCAATATCTTTTATATCTAATTTTATTTTCTTATGAATAAAATCTCTGTAATTTCTTTTAATTACATTCCTTACTACTAAATCAAGATTAATTTGTTTTATGATATAATCTTTACTAACATTATTGCTTCGAGAATAATAAAGTACCTGTTCTACAAAGCCTTCAATTCTATCCATTTGAAAGTCTATTTTATTGGTTACTTCGTTTCGATTATTTTCAATTATTAGTTTTGTAGAAGCTATTGGTGTTTTAATTTCGTGTACCCATGTCTCTATATATTCTCTATAATCTTCTTGCATATCCTTATAGTATTTTACATTTTCGTGCATATCCCTGCTTATCTCTTTAAGTATAGAATTGAGCTTTTCTCCTTGAATAAAGTTTGCTTCTTTTATCATCTCTGGGAGTAAATACTTCTTGTCCAATTTTTCTAATATGCTGTTAATCTCATCATAATACTTTTTATATTTTAAAAATTCTAAAGTCATATATAAAACTAATGGAAAGAACCATATGCAAAATACAAATAAAATTATAACTAAATCCACATTAACAGCCGCCATTATAGCTGCTAATATAATGAACATCAGCATATTGCAACATATTATAAAAATTTTATCCTTAATAAATTCACCTATACTCATGGCATTATATATCCTAGACCTCTCCTTGTTTCTATTGGATTTTCTATACCTATTTCTTGAAGTTTTTTTCTTAATCTATTAATATTAACATTCAATGTACTGTCATCTACGAAATAATCTGATTTTCACAAGTATTCCATAAGTGAATCTCTTTTTACTATATTCCCTCTGTTATTTATCAAATAGGAAAGTATTTTAACCTCATTTTTAGTTAGCTCCAAAGATTTTTCTTCATAAATAACCGTTGCATTTGAGAGATTTAAATTAAAATCTTTATAGTTTAATAGGTTATTATTTTTTAAATTTCCATAGACTCTTTTTAATACATTTGTTATCCTTGCTAATAATATTTCCGTATTATAAGGCTTTGTCACAAAATCATCTGCTCCTAAATTCATACTAATCAATTCGTCTACTTCACTATCTCTACTTGTAACTATTATAATTGGAACATCTGATGTTTTACGTATTTCTCTACATATATAATAACCATCAAACTCTGGAAGATTTATATCTAATAATATAAGATGAGCATTTTCCTTTTTAACACATTCTATTATATTATTAAATTCTATAGGTGCATTTACTTCATATCCATATTTTTTTAAAAAGCTCTGTAACTCTTCTCTTATAACTTCATCATCTTCAATAATAAGAATTTTTTTCATTACTTTCTTACCTTTCTATATAAAATCTAAAAATATAATTTTTTCAAATCACTTACTGTATAAATTTCAATTCTATTTTTTATCCGATAACTACCAATCTAATACTCTCATCCCACTCTTTAAAAGCGATTAGCACCAAATCGAATATTTGGACTCTCTGCTTTTCTTCAAAGTGGTAGTAGAGAATGAGTTCTTCCCTAGATAACCATTTTCTAAGCTTTAGGGTATCAAAAACATCATCTGAAGCCAAGAACTTTGTTTATCGTATAGAAAATTTTAGGTTATTATCATTATTATACCATAGATTTTTTAGGTGATTCTTTGTCATAAGCATAGCTTTTACGTTTCAATATAAAACCTTTCACAAATTTTGAAAAACAATATATCATTATAAATATTTCAGGAAATGCATACCTTCCTTGACCTTCTGTTACAAAATATATAGTGGTAAACATAAAAAATAACACTACGGAGTATATATTGAATTTGTTTAAAGTATCCGTTTTTTTAGAACTAATAGATTTTAAAATTAATTTACTGTAATTTATTATATAAATGATAGCAGGAATAAATATTATAGCTCTTATAAGATTCGTTATAATACAAAGCATAAGTTTCATATTATAACTTAAACCGCTCCCATTAACACCATATAAAATATCATCCCCTACTAAATATGTGCTAAATAATCTCTTAAAACCAAGTTGAATAAAGCCTATTGGATGACTTTTAATCCACTTTTTCGCAGCATTACTTAACATTTTATTTTTCTCAGTCATATTTGCTTTTTTATATTCTTCTGTTTTTACAAGTGAATTTTCCACATGCCCTGCTGGCATCCATCTTCCTAATTTATTTTGAGAGTTATTATTAATATATAAAACTATACCTCCATTGTTTGATATGTATGTAAACTGTCCAACAAGTTTTGTATTTCTATAAATCCAAGGCGAAATCATTAATATACAAGTTACTAAAACAATTAAAGAATTTTGTATTGATTTTGATATCTTTTTTTCTTTTAATAAATCTACTAAAAACACTGCAAAAGCAAATACAATGAAAAATGGTTTTATCATTGTATTAATTCCAGTTAAAGCTCCAATATATGCATACTTATATTTAACTTTACTAAAATAAATATTAGTTATCATAAGCAATATTGTAGTAAATAATATTTCATTAGCTAAAATGCTGTTATAAAATATATTATTAGGCATAAATACAAATAGAGAGAAAATAATCTTTCTTTCCTTTTCATTAATATCTAACTTATCAAGTATTGATAAAAAGCATACATTACTTATAAGTGTAAGAATTAAATTAAATATCTTTGCATTTATTAAACTGGCTCCAAATAGTTTAAAGATCCCACCAAGCACTATGGAATATCCTATAGAAGTATAAGTATCTCCCCAGGGTAATCCATTAGCTATATCAACAGCAACATCATAATAATACTTAAAGTCTGAAAATGGCTTTGTATCTACAAATATTACCCACAATATTGATGTAACTAAACCAAGAATTAATATTATTTTATAATAGAATCCTTTTTTTAAACTTTCTACTTTCATAAATGAACACTCTCCTAAATAATTATATGTAAAAATTATGTATAAACAGATTTCTTGGATTCAGAGGGAATTTTTACTCCCACTAAAGTTTATTAGCAAAATTCCTAGGAGTTTTACTCCTTAGAAATCGTTTTACATGAACATAGCCTCTCTTTACTCCTACTTAAAGAAAAGCATAGAATTCAAATCTTCGATTTGGTGCGAATTGCTTTTATAAAATGTTATAGAAGCATAAAGCATGTAGTCATCAGATAAAACAAAATAAAATAATATAAAAGTTAACAATTATTTTTAGTACATTACGCTAAAATATTTCACTTCATCTCATATAGTTCATTCTATCTGTATAATTTATTTTACATAATTCTATTTTTGGTATCCATCGAATTGTATTTCATTAACATTACATTTTTGTTACATTTGTGTAAATTTCATTGTTTGAATATAAAGAAAACCTTCCACTATTTAATTAGTGAAAGGTTTAATAGTTAAACAGGAATTTCATTTGAAATATAAGTAATATTAGTTATTGAATACTTCTTCCTTTGTTGAATTAACATCAATACTTTCCAGTCCGCTTTTTAAAACAAGTTTACGTAAAAATGGATTATACATAAAAGGGCATTTTAGTAATTTTAAAAATATCTTGAAACGAATATTAAAGGTTTTTAACCAATATTTTTTGTTAGGGTTTTTACTATATGTATTTAGCACTTCACTTAAAACCCGAGCACTGTTAATGGCTGAACTGATTCCCTCCAGTGAACTTGGACTGATAAATCCTGCGGCCTCACCAACTAAAAAAGCGTTTTCCTTTCCACAGCAAAAATCATGAAATGCTGAGGGTCTCAACACCATACAAGCTTCAGTTTTTATAGGATTTCCAAACCTAAATCCAATTTTCTCTAGCTTTTTTTTCTGATTCTCAAATCTTTCCCTAGAATTATGAAAGGGAAATGCACCACCAAAAATGAACTTATTATCCTTTGAAATTGACCAGGAACAACAATCTGTATTTTCCGAATCAAAAATACAGGAATAAAAAGGATTATCATGTGTTTCAGAAAACCATTGCTGAATTGACATATAAGTCCTTATTTTCTTTTTGGGATAAAGGAAGTGTCGTACCATAGAATTTGCACCCTCTGCCCCAACCAGATATTTGGTAGTAACAACCTTTTTTATGCCACTTTCATAAAAAGTTACCCTATAACCCTCTGGTATTTTTTCAATGGAGCAACAATAAGAATTGCTATAAACCTCCACGTGATTTGCAATAAGTGATTTTAACCATAAATCAAACTTGTGACGATCAATATTAATATAACCCCGCTGATAATAGCGAATAAGAGTATTTTTTAGATCTATAGTTTTAACAGCAAAAATCTGAGGGTCCACTATAACATCCTTTGGAAGTGTAATATCTAACTTTGCTAATGCTTTCTGAGCATCAGAAGAAAGTAATCCACCACAAGGTTTCTTAAATCCTTTTTCTATAGAGTTTTTTTTATCAATGGCAATAACTTTATGTTTTTTAGAAAGCAGCTGTGCAAGTATGGAACCAGCGGGCCCTAATCCAATAATTGCGATATCATATAATCTACTCATTGTTTTTTTCATCCTTATTCTCATTTTCTAAATCTTCATCTTCCCTATACTCTAAAATATCTCCTGGCTGGCATTGTAGTATTCTGCACAAAGCATCAAGAGTAGTAAATCGAAAAGCTTTTACCCTATGATTTTTAAAGTTTGATACATTTGCCATGGTCATTCCTAATTGTTCCGATAACTCTGTTAAAGATATTTTGCGTTTTGCCATCATAACATCCAAATTAACTACGATCATATTTGATTTCCTCCCTTTAAAATGTTAAGTCATTCTCTTCTTTGATTTCAGCAGCTACTTTGAATATGTTAGACATTATCAAAAATAAAAAACCTACTGTTATTGATATAAAAATTACAACTATCAAAGGTAATATAGTCATTGCAAATAGATAAAAATCAAATAATACGTATAAAAATATATTGCTTAAAAGATAAATACATGCTTCAGCAAATGCACAAATTGCAAGGGTTTGAAACTCCTTTGATATAATTGGTGAAAATGAATTTTCACTTGTAAGCAGTTTACAAATTCTTTTAAACTTAAATAATGCTATCAAATAGGGAACTGCACATAGGTAAATAAATGCTGTCAATATCCACTCCATATTTGATGTTTCTACCTTCATTCCTGATGTCTTAAAAAATGCTGTCAACACTAAAGGAATACTTATAAGGGCGAGAATTGTTAGAATAATTCCCATAATTACTAATCCATTTAATATTTTTGAACTTATTTTTTCTTTCATAAGAATTACCTCACTCTAAAATAGTTTTTATTAATTATTTTCACCCATATTATATATCAATTCTTAAATAATTACAATAATTTTTTATCGTTATTCTTTATATTTTTATCGTTTTTATGAAAGTCTACTTCCTCTCGATTTTTTTGTAATCGGAGAATCCACCCCTTAATTTCTTAGATAAATTAGTGGTTGGCGGCACGCATCTTTATTATTTTTTTAGAAGAATAGATTTTAACATGATGTCACTGGCGGCAACCGGTGCGCATTGAAGTTTATGTAAAACTTCTTCTCCGTGGTAAAAGTTGAATGTTTCGTACAGACTGCGATTATTCAGCTTTTTTCTTTTGTATGAATTTATATGATTCATCATTAAGGTGATATCTTACTCAATAGTAAGATAAGATGCCACTTTGTAAATTGAAAAATAAATTTATATATCAAAAACAGGTAGTCCAATTTAAACTTAGACTACCTGTATGCCTGTAAATACACAATTTAATAGTAAAATATATTTTATATTACCATAAATTTATTTGAGTTTTAATTCTCTTATCTTTAACTTGAAATCCTATACTAGCATCATCTAATCCATAGGTGTGTGTTATCATCTTTTTAACTTCATCTTTATTTGAAATTAAAAACTTAATAACCTCATCAAATTCATGTGTGCCTCCAATTGTTCCATGAACTTTAATTGATTTCAAAGTAATTGGTGATAAAGTTACATTTTTATTAGGGTACATTCCTAATGTTACAATATGTCCATTTGGATTAATTAAATATAAAGCTTGCTGAAATGCTTCTATATTTCCACTTGCTTCAAAAATAATATCATAGCTACAATGTTTTGAGATTTCGCTGTATGAATTATTATCTACTTCAAAGCTTTTTTCACTTGCAAAATCCACATCAAATATCTTACTAATAAAATCTTTTTTACTATCATCAATTTCCATAAGTTTGATGTTGCAATAGTTAAACTTAAATTTTAATAATAAATAAATTGATAATCCTATTGCCCCTCCACCTATTATTAATATGCGTCTATCCTTTTTATCTAACATTGATTCTATCTTTTTTATAGCATGCAATGCCACTGAAAAACATTCTGTTAGAGCAAGAATATCAAATGATGTTTCCATTGGTGCCACATATAAATATTTTGTTTCTACAACTGCATATTGTCTTGAATATCCATCAATAGTTATTCCAAACTTTTCAATGTTGCTACATAAATTTTTATCTTCTTTGCATAGGCAACAATTTCCGCACCATTTTGAACAATCTCCTGTTACCTTATCTCCAATTTTAATGTTTGATGTATTATCATTTATTTTAATAACTTCTCCAGCCCACTCATGACCAAAGTATAAAGGATACCTACAAGGTCCACTATAATCACCATAAAATAATTTATAATCTGATCCACAAAGACTTATAGTATTTATTTTTATTAAAGCATGTCCTTTAGGTATGTTTTGAGGTATATCTAAATCTATTTCTTTTATTACCTTGGGAGAAATTAATTTCAATCCCTTCATAATAACTCCTTCTTCCAACTTCTTATAAAATTAATGCTTTATTATAGATTTTACAAAGTTTCTTTCATAATCATTTAACTTTATTGTACTAATTCCATACTATCAACTATTCTTATATTCTGTTCTATTTGTTTCAAGTATTTTATACTCTTATCTAAAGCATTATTCCAGTCATCAGCATGATGATAGAGTTCTACACTAATATAATATTGATAGTTATATTCAATTAAATCTTTAAGAATTGTATTAAAATCAATATCTCCTGTACCTGGTATTTGATGATAATGAACTCTATTTTTAATATCTTCTATATGAATATGCCTTGCATAGGGAATGCTTTTTCTAATAGATAAAATTGGATTTTCTTCACAACAATATACATGTCCAATATCTAAATTTAACATCAGTCTTGGATTATTTATTTCATTAATTAACTTTATAGCTTGTTCTGTTTTTTCAATAAACATATCAGGTTCAGGTTCTAAAGCAAATATTGTCTTTGGGCATTTTACTAATAAATAATTTATCCCTTGTTTCAAATATTCGTATGCTTCACTATTAGAAGCTTTGTCAGATTTGAATCCTGTGGCAAAATTAATTACATTAACACCTAGATATTCAGCAAATTCAGCTGTTTTAACAAGCAATTCAATACGTTTTTTTCTCCCAATAGAATCCTTGCAAATTATAGATGGTTCAAACTTCTCATCACTTAAAATATCATCGCAACCTGTTGCTATATCAGATAAAACTAAATCAGAACCTTTCAATACCGATTTTATTTTTTTTACTTCTTCTATATTAGTATCTAATGGATTAAAATGTTGTTTATGCAAAGATATTTCTATTCCATCATAGTTATGATTTGATATTTGTTTTATAGCTTCTTCTAATGGCATATTTCTTAATCCATTTGTATTATAAGCAAATTTTAACATATTGACCTCCTTTAAATTTTGAGACCAAATATACTATTTTAATCTCCTAATTCTAGTATATTTTTATAATAAATTTACTAAAATTAATAAGTTTCTTCTATAGCCTCATTGATTATATTAAAAGGAACTTTAATCATATAACTGCCATCAGTGTTTACGCACTTTCCTATGTTTTCAAGAATAACAAATCTTATACCATTTATATCCTTTTTATTATCTAGTTTTATTCTATTAATTATGTCAGAAATTTTTATGTTTGAAGGAATTTTTGTAGGTGTCTTCAATGCTGATAATATATCCAAATGCTCTTGAACATCCTGTTTACTTAAGTAACCAAGTTTCTCACCTATACGAGCAGCAACCATCATACCAATTGATACACTTTCTCCATGTGATAGTTTTCCATATGAAAGCTTTTCTATTGCATGTCCAACGGTATGACCATATTCTAGAATCATAGCTAAACCTTTTTCAGTTGGATCTGCTTTCATTATTGGTAACTTTGATTCAATACTCATTTTTACTAAATTAAAAATACCTTCCTGATTAACATTAAAATCATTTTTAATTACTGATTTAAGTTTATTTAAAAAATCTGCATTATATATAAAACCATTCTTTACAGTTTCAACAAAACTACCTCTTATAAATCTTTCACTATCAAATGTTAAGAATGAAGTATCTATAAAATTAAATAAAGGTGTATAATATGATCCAATCATATTCTTACCATAAACAGAATTAATCCCTTGTTTTCTGCTAAGAATACTATCAGTCTGAGACATAAAAGTTGTAGGTATATGAAAAAATCTAATACCTCTAAATGCTAAAGCAGCAGCCAATCCTGTAATATTCCCTACAACACCTCCACCTAATGAGATTAAAATTGAACTTTTAGTTAGATTATTATCAAATAAATCTTCCATTAAATCATTAAACACTTTTATATTTTTATTTTTTTCACCTGATGGCAGTTTAATTAATTTTACTGAAACTTTTTCATTCATATATTCCAATAGTTCTTTTCCAAAGAAATTATATACAACATCGTCTGTAATTAAGAAAAACTTATCCGTATTTAAATTCATCATTTTTTCTAATAGACTTTCTCTCCATATATTGCAACCTAAATATATTGGAGATGATTCTAATAAGTTTGTTTCAAATTTAACCTCTGGATGATAATAATTGTCATTAATTTCTATTGCTAAATTTGTATTCATTTTGCATTCCTCCTGCTCATTTTTTATTAATTTATATAATATTTTTTTAATAAAACTACTTTAACAGACAAAGTAATCTATTAATATTTTAAATTTAAACATCACTCCTTTGTTTCTTATTGAATATGATTCTCACTCCAACCTGATAACAATTACCATTTTAATCCTTTTTATTAAATTTGTAAATATTTTTCTATTAATTGTTAAATAAATTTCGTACTACAAATTTCGATAAATTAATTATTATTTAACTTCGTTTATATTATTACTGGTCTACAAAATAAATCAATCTTTAAGTCTGCAAAAACTATATTGACAAGTATATTATTATATTGGTACAATGATTGCAGAGTGATGATTGAGGTCACACGAAGGGGTACACCACCATGGGTGTAAGTCTTCGTGTGGCCTTTTTGGGTGCATATAAATTTATTTGGGGGGGTGAATTATGGTATACGCAAATGGCAATCAAGTAAGCAACACAGACAATTTATGTTTATATGATTATCTAGTAGGCGAAGGTTATAAAATTTCTTTGGTTGCAGTTGAATGTAATGGTTTTATTGTCCCTAAAACTCAATATAAAGAAAAAATATTAACAGATGGTGATGTTATTGAAGTTGTAAGTTTTGTAGGAGGTGGCTAATTTGAATGTAAAAATTAATGGTAAACAAATAACAACTAATTGTTCCACCCTTCATGATTTGCGTAAAAAGCATTATGGTGATAGAGAAAATTTAATAACTATTTTTAATGGTTTTCAAACTTTTGATGATTATGATATTAGTGAAAATGATGAAGTAAATTTTATTGAAAAAGGCAAAATGCCCCCACAAGATGAATTTGAAAGCCTAATGTGTGCAAGACATACTCCACATGTGTTTCAAAAAGTTAAAGCTTCTAAAGTAGCAATTGCTGGTCTTGGCGGTCTTGGTTCTAATATAGCAGTGAATTTAGCAAGAACAGGAGTAGGTCATTTACATTTAATTGATTTTGATATAGTAGAACCTAGCAACTTAAATCGTCAGCAATATAAAATTAAGCATCTTGGATTATATAAAACAGAGGCATTGAAAAATGAAATTGAAGAAATAAATTCATTTATTAAAATCACTATTGATACTGTAAAAATTACTGAAGAAAATATTCAATCACTATTTAAAAATGATGATATTATTTGCGAGGCTTTCGATAATCCAATAGCCAAAGCTATGATTGTAAACACTCTTATTGAATGTTATCCACTAAAGAAAATTGTATCAGCTTCAGGAATGGCAGGATATGAAAGTAGTAATACAATAGTCACAAAAAAAGTAACAGATAATTTTTATTTATGTGGTGATAGAGCAACGGGTGCTATGGTAGGACGAGGACTAATGGCTCCACGTGTATCTATTTGCGCAGGTCATCAATCAAATATGGTTTTAAGGTTAATACTAGGAATAGAAGAAGTATAAATTAAAGCTAAAATAAACTTATGCACTAATAATCACAATGACTAAAGCTATATTACTATTTTAAACTTTACTAAACATTAGATGAGATATGACTTGATTATATAAATTTAACAGTAACAAAATAAAGGAGTGGGTAAAATGGGAAATGATATGAAAAATAATACTGACAAACTTATTATAGGTGGCCATGAATTTAATTCACGATTTATATTAGGATCTGGAAAGTATTCACTTGATTTAATAAAGGCAGCTATTGAAAATGCTGGTGCAGAGATTATTACTTTAGCATTACGTCGTGCTAATTTAGGTGGTAGTGCTAATATTTTAGATTACATACCTAAAAATGTTACATTACTTCCAAACACATCAGGAGCTCGTAATGCTGAAGAAGCAGTTCGTATTGCAGGTTTAGCTCGTGAAATTGGATGTGGAGATTTTATTAAAATTGAAGTTATTCGTGATTCAAAATATCTTTTACCGGATAATTATGAAACAATAAAAGCTACTGAAATTCTTGCAAAGGAAGGATTTGTAGTAATGCCTTATATGTATCCGGATCTAAATGTTGCAAGAGATATGGTAAATGCAGGAGCTTCAGCTATTATGCCTCTTGCCGCGCCTATTGGATCAAACAAAGGATTAAGTACAGGTGATTTTATTAAAATTTTAGTTGATGAAATTGAGATTCCAATTATTGTGGATGCAGGAATTGGACGACCATCTCAGGCTTGTGAAGCTATGGAAATGGGGGTTGATGCTATTATGGCTAATACTGCAATTGCTACAGCAGGTAATATTTCAGCTATGGCAAAAGCCTTTAAAAATGCAATAGAAGCAGGAAGAACAGCCTATCTTTCAGGTCTTGGTCGCGTGCTTAATAATGGAGCTTCAGCTTCATCACCATTAACTGGATTTCTTGAAGATTAAGGAGGAGATTTAAATGGAACAATCTGTTGATCATATGAAATATATGCCGGGTATGGAGATAATTGAATCTAATATTATGGATCAAGTTATATCAAAAATGAAAGCTTATGATTATGAAAAATATACAAGCTATGATGTGATTAGAGCTCTTAATAAAGATGTATTAGATATTGAAGATTTTGCAGCCTTATTATCTCTAGCAGCCCTTCCCTTTATTGAAGAAATGGCTAAACGTGCTAAATTAGAAACTCATAAACACTTTGGTAATTCAGTTTATATGTTTACTCCCCTTTATATTGCTAACTATTGTGAAAACTATTGTATTTATTGTGGCTTTAACTGTCATAACAAAATTAAGCGTGCTAAACTTAATGCAGAAGAAATAGAAAAAGAAATGCAAAGTATTGCTAAAACTGGACTACAAGAAATATTGCTTCTTACTGGTGAAAGCCGTAGTATGTCTGATGTTTCTTATATTGGTGAGGCCTGCAAAATAGCTAGAAAATATTTTAAGGTAATTGGTCTTGAAGTATACCCAATGAACTCTGATGAATATGCATACTTACATGAATGTGGAGCAGATTTTGTTACTGTATTTCAGGAAACTTATAATCCTGATAAATATGAAACATTACATTTAGCTGGACACAAGCGTATTTTCCCCTATCGTTTTAACGCACAAGAAAGAGCATTAAAAGGTGGAATGAGAGGTGTTGGATTTGCTGCATTACTTGGATTAGATGATTTTCGTAAGGATGCTTTTGCAACAGGACTTCATGCTCACATCATTCAACGTAAATATCCTCATGCTGAAATTGCTATTTCCTGTCCAAGATTACGTCCAATAATAAATAATGATAAAATTAATCCAAAAGATGTACATGAAAGGCAACTTTTACAGGTTATTACTGCATACAGAATATTTTTGCCTTTTGCAAATATTACCATATCAACTCGTGAATGTGCTAGATTTCGTGATAATGTAATTGGACTTTCTGCAACTAAAATTTCCGCTGGAGTTTCAGTTGGAATAGGCGGTCATAGTGATGAAGAAAAGGCTAAAGGTGATGAACAATTTGAAATTTCTGATTCACGTACAGTATCTGAAATAGCTAATGAAATTGCTAATCATGGCCTGCAAGTAGTTATGAGTGATTATATATATGTATAAGTTATTAGCAATTACCAATCGCCATCTTTGCAATAATGAGTTTCTAGAACAAATACAAGATATATGTACATTGAATAAAAAAAACACAGTCATTGAATCTGTAAGTATAGTACTTAGAGAAAAGGATTTATCTGAAAAGGATTATAAGAATTTAGCGGTTAATGTATTAAAAATATGTGAAAAAAATAATACAAAATGCATATTGCATACTTATTATAAAGTAGCGAAAGAACTTAACTGTAAAAAGATTCATCTACCATTACATGTTTTAAAATCTAATCCAAATATTTATAAAGATTTTAATGAAGTTGGAGTTTCTATTCATTCAGTAAATGAAGCAATAGAAGCTATGAAATTAGGAGCAACTTATATTGCAGCAGGACATATATTTGCTACGGATTGTAAAAAAGGCATTCCACCACGAGGTTTAGGATTTTTGTCATCAATCTGTAGTTCTGTACATATTCCTGTTTATGCTATTGGTGGCATTTCACCAACAAATGCTGAAAAAGCTATTAATGCAGGGGCAGAAGGTGTTTGTATTATGTCGGGATTAATGACTTGTAGAAATTCTAAGTTATTTATGGGAAAATATGCCTTCATCTAACTTTATAAAAAACCTCATTTATTTATGATACGCTCTCTCACCATAAGTAAATGAGGTTAGATTTTTTATATAGAATATAATTAAGCTTATTCCTCTTTTCTTTTATCATCTTCACTAATATGCTGTATGCCCACAAATATAAGATTTATCAGATCTCTTATGTTTTTCCATTGAGATTCATTTGAATCAAGATAATAATAATTTTTTGTTCCTTCTTTGCGGACATTTACAATTTCTGCTCTTTTTAATATTTGCAGATGATGAGAAACAGCTGGTCTAGAAAGATGAGTTTTCTTTGAAATTTCGCCTACTCTGACTCCATTAAAATCACTTTCTAAAAGAGTAAGCAAAATTAATTGCCTTGTTTCATCTCCTATAGCATAAATAGCTTCACCACATATTTTAAATTTTGATGCTATTTCTTCTAATCGTTCTTTACATTCATTTTCCATACTTTCTCTCCTAATATTTATAAATATCTAACTACAGCTTCCTCTTTTTTAGCTGTTCTTCTATATTTCACATTTGGGTATCCAATTACTAAAGTTGTTACTACATGATCACCATGTTTTAAGTTTAAAATTCTACGCAACTTTTTTGAATAGTTTGCTACAACTGTAAAAAATCCACTATATAACACACCTAAACCATAAGACTCTGCCATTAAAGCCATATTACTTGCTGCAAGAGAACCACTAACTTTATCCTTAGTTACTACCATAATTGCAATTGGAGCTTTCTTAAAAAAGAAATTATCATCAATCGTAACTTCTTTTGCCCCCTTCATCCAAAGTTTTGCAAAACCTTGAATTTTTCTAAAAAATTTCACTGCAACTTCCTCATACTTTCCTTTATCTTTACCTAAAACAATATAGGATACATTTTGAGTATTTTTAGCACTTGGAGTTACTCGCCCAGCCTCAATAATTTGCTGTATAATTTCTAAAGAAACCTCTCTATTTTTAAATTGACGAATAGTCCTTCTTGTTTTAAGTGCTATTAATAAATCTCTTGGATTTAGTGTAGTTTTCTCTGCAATTTCCATTGTTTTTTCACTAAATCCAGTTAAAGTAACAGCAGCTTTAGGACAAATCGCTTCACAATGCCCACACTTAATACATTCTTGATTTTTAATTACTGCCTTCTTTTCTTTAATGATAATATTATTTACTGGACAATCACTGATGCAAAGACCACAACCAATACAAAGACTTTTATCTACTTGAATAATATGCTCTTTCATAAATACCTTTCCTACCTTTCGTTCATTTGTTTAAACCATTATAACAAATAGATATTCTTTTTGTTTATTGGTAAAGAAATTGGTTACCATTAAATTAATATATAAATATAGCTAGTAAAACTTAATTAATTTTTACTAGCTACTTTTGTAATATATTATTTGTCCAATTGGGTGTTTTTTTATCTACCCATATTATCTTACCCTGTTTTAAATATATAATTTCTTTTAATACTTCTGTATTATCATATACATTTACTTCATCACATATCTCAATTACATCATCTAAGTTCTTTAGTGAGTCATAATATCTTCTTTCTATATCCCTATCAGATATCCCATGCCCACCTTCGCTTACTCTAATTTTAACTCTTTCTTTAGCAATTTCAGAATCTTCTACCCCTATATAATTCATAGCTATATAAAAGCCTTTTTCTTTTGCAAACCTTATATTCTTTATTATACTTTTTCCAGATAGTGTTGTTTCTTGATTAAAGGATACGCCTTCTAAAATATATTGTTTTATTAATTTAACAGCTTCTCTTGCGCATTTCATTTGAAGATTATTGTCTTCCCAAGAACCAATTCTAGCTACCATTTCATCAGTATTTATCCTTTTTTCATCTTTATTTTCACTGTAATAGATAGATTTATATATTGAAGTTTTACCGGCTCCATTAACTCCTGCAAAAATTGTATAAGTTGGCATACTATTCACCTATAACCTTAGCTTGTTCTTTTTGCAATACTAAATTAGATAGTGTCATATAAAAGTCTTGCTCTTCTTTTGTCTTCGCATTTTTAAATAATTCCTTCAATTGACTGTATGAGTAATTTATAAAAATATCATATAAATTAATATCCTTATTTTCCATTCCTAGCACCTCCTAAAAGAAAACTATTTACATAATATTATATACTAAATTCATCAAATTATAAACCTACTCTCTATTTATGCTGGTTCTCCACAGATACAGTTCACTATATCATGTTCTAATTTCATTACTTACTCTCTACCTCCCTAAGATAAATATAAGGCTATTAAACTTTGAAAAGCAAAATTTAATAGCCTTATATTAATTATTTACCTGATAATTATCCGTTTTATTATTCTATATCCTTAAAATCGACAGTAAAGAGCGGTTACATCTATGTCCATAATAAGAATTTCTAAACTTTAGTGTTAGTAAAAACCCTATATAACACTTAAAAATCTGTTTATAAATTAAATATTACTTTCCACTATATTTTTATATCCTATATATGTTGTATAAAAGTACCCTACATATATTACACTAAATATTAAAGCTGTTATCAAAGCTGAAGATCTAATATCAGCTTTACTAAACATATTTATATAGTCATTAACTACCTTAATTCCAATTACTGAATGAATTAATGCAAGAATCATTGGAAAAGTAAAATATATTAATGTTTGATGGAAAATTGTTTTATCTATCATTTCTTTATTTGCTCCAATTCTCTTTAAAGATTTATATCTTTCTATACTGTCGCTAGCTTCTGACAACTGTTGAAGTGCTAATACAGCCATACTAGTTATTAAAAATACTAGTCCTAAATATATTCCAACAAATAATATTGATGTTGTTGCTCTTGTAGTTCCAGAATAAATTTCATCCTTTGAAAAAGCCTCCATATCTATCGAACTTAAATTTTTATACTTACCATTTATTAAATTATAGAATATTTCATTATATTTTTTGTTATTTTCATCTCTATTCTTATTTAAATAGGTTACATTAAGTATGAATCTATCAATCTTATTATAATCAGCCAAAAATTCATCATTTATAACCAGCGTTAAAAAATTATTTTGCATAAGATAATTTGCAAGGTTTTCATCTATTATCTTGTCATTCTTCACTAAATACTCTTTTCCTTTAATATTAACCTTATTACTACTTTTCAACTTTTCACTAGCTAACTTAGCTAGCTCATTATAGTTGGACATAAGCAAAACTTCATCCTTTTTTAAACTTATTTCCTTTTTATCTCTTATCTTTAACATTTTATTGTAATCAGATATTTTAACAAAAGATACTTTAGCATCCTTATAATCTTTATCTGTAATTTTGAGTAACTCACTTAGATTTACATCTGAAAGATATTCATTACAAATTGCATATTTCTCATTCTTACTCTCTTTAAAATTAATTTTATCTAATACATCTTGTAAATTATATTTTCCGTTATTACGCACTACTATGCTGGCATCAAAGGGAGCTTGTTTTTCAAGTCCTATTTCAAGAGATTTTTTAAGACTTATTCCTGTTGATAATACAAGTATTGTGGTAAACAACATTAAACAAATTAAAGACATGGATAAAAAATTTGTATTAATTTTACTATTTATTTGTTTTACCACAAACATATTTAATCCTTTAAAATATACTTTTTTATTTTTATTTACTACATATAATATAAATCCAGCTAAACTAAAGAAAAATAACACTGTACCTACTATTACAAAAGCTATGGATGGCTTAAACATAGGATCTCTTAAGTTCAACCCTGTTTTTAATATAGATTTATATGCAAATCTAAGTGATGCTACACATAGAACAAATGATAATAAGTATATAAATGTACTTTTAAATTTTATATTTTCATTTTTTCTGCCTGATGTTAATAAATCAATTATCTTGTATTTAGAAATAACAAAAACATTAAATATCATAACAAGTAAAAACATTATTCCAAAGTATAATATAGTTTTACCTATAGCCCTTGTTGAAACAGCAAATTTATATTCATTTATAGAAACTTCAAATAATTTTAATGTAAAAACAGATAAAACCTGAGATATTCCCATTCCTACTATAAGACCAACAATTAAGGATATAGCTCCTACTATAGAGGTTTCTGTTACTAAAATTTTAGATATTTTCCTTTTTCCCATACCTAAAATCATGTATACTCCTAATTCTTTTTTACGTTTCTTTATTAAAAAGTTATTTGCATACAGTATTAAGCTGCCTAATATTATTGATACAAATACTGATACAGCAGACATAATATCCATTAATTTAGATAAATAATTTCCACCTGAAGATTTTATATCAGTAAGTGCCTTTTGCGAATCTATAGAATTAAAGCTATAAAATATACAAACAGCTAGTATTAGCGTTAAGAAATATATAGTATAATCCTTATAACTTTTCTTTATATTTTGAAGAGCTATCTTAGAATACATTATTGTCGTCACCTCCAAGAAGAGATGTAACTTCTATAATTTTATTAAAAAATTCCTTTCTAGTATCACTTCCTCTTACTAATTCATTAAAAATTTTCCCATCCTTAATAAAAAGAATTCTATGAGCATAGCTAGCTGCAAAAGCATCATGAGTTACCATTAATATAGTAGCATTTAATTCTTTATTTAGCTTTTCAAATTTCTCCAGTAATAATCTAGCTGATTTAGAATCTAGAGCTCCCGTTGGTTCATCCGCTAAAATTAAAGATGGATTAGTTACTATTGCTCTTGCTGAAGCAACTCTTTGTTTTTGCCCACCTGACATTTGATAAGGATACTTCTCTAATACCTTTTCAATTTCCAAATATTTTGCTACTGATTTTACTTTTTCATCTATTTTTGAAGTTTTCTCCCCTTGTATTGTTAAGGCTAAAGCAATATTCTCATAAGCTGTAAGGGTATCTAATAAATTAAAGTCCTGAAATATAAATCCTAGTTCATTTTGTCTAAACTTATCTAATGATTTTGATTTTAACCTAGTAATATCACTGTTATTTATCATTATTTTGCCTGTAGTAACATTATCAATGGTTGATATACAGTTAAGCAATGTAGTTTTACCACTTCCTGAAGGTCCCATTATACCAACGAATTCTCCTTCATCTATCTTAAAGCTAATATTATCTATAGCCTTTGTTACATTATCCTTATTACCATAATACTTTTCAATCTTTTCTACACTTAATATATTTTGCATTTTAAATTCTCCTTTTTACTTTTTGACTAAATCTTTTTCCTCTTATGTAACTTATTTTATACAATTCCATTTGTTGTATCAATGAAACTATATTTCATTAATATTACATTTTTGTTAGATTCATATATGGAAGAAAAATTTTAAAGAGAAAAATTTAAATTTTAATCAATTCTATTTTTGAATCAAATAATAAATTCATGCTATTATTGTGTTTTTATAAGTTATATATCCAAGTAGGTATTATTTTATCACCTATATTTTTTATTTTTGGTAGAGTATTAAATTTTTTATTTTATATTGAAAAGTTTTAGGTTTACATTTATTTTTACTTTACATAATTATATTTAAGTAACTTAATCTACATTCATTACTTTTTTGCTTTACTTTTCTAGACTTTTCTTATTTTAACTATTAATTTACTAATTATAAAAAGGACTACCATACAATGCATAAAATGCAATTTAGATAGTCCCTTCTTTATTTTATAACTAAGTTTTATTTGAAAACTTAAGTATTTATAATCTATTTAAATTTATTTAAAATATTTTTGTATAATAGTTTAACCTATACTCTTTTTAATTACTTCTTAATTAAGATATTTATTGTAAAGAATTTGTGTCCTCTGTAAAAATCCCTTTACCATTATAGCAAAAATATATGTTATTGTTCTATTTTAATTTCTTCTGTATCTGTTGTTATAATCCTAGCAACTTTAAGTGCTGATAGATCTCCACTTTTGCTTTGGAATATGTTCTGGTCTATAATAGCCTTACCACAATTTATTATTTCCTCTTCTGTTACATCCTCTTTAACCTTTGGAATTTTTATAGTTGATGTAGAATCCTCTTCAGTTCTAAATACTAAATTTAGATATTTTTTTGTACTCATAATTTATACCCCCTCTTTCAATTATCAATTGTCAATGTTCAATGATCAATTACAAATGTAAATTATCAATACTCAATTACAACTATCAATTGGTCATTAATCATTATTCATTGCAATATTATTTTATTAAAACATAATTTTCTAGTACTGTAGCTTCTGCTATCCCCTCTGGTATCAATGGATTTATTGAATCTACCACTGCCATAAGAGATTCTGGTTCTGCAGTTAATTTTACATTTTTGTAAGTAGCCTTTCTTACGATATTTTTTCCTTTCTCATCTAGACCATCTGTATAAGATATTGCTAGATTTCTTTCTAAAAGATTTTTGCTTACTGCCATAGTTTTTACCTCCTTTATTTTTGTTTCATTGTGTTTTCATCTATATATATGCCTTAAGCCCATCATTTGTAAAAAAAGTATTAAATAATTTTTAAACAATAATATGCTCCATTTATAGAACACAGTTTTATTATTAAAATCCTGTTCCATAAATAGAGCATATCAATCAGAACATATTTTATTTTCACCTATATATTTTTCAAAGGAAAGCCCATATTGCATTCTATATCATTTATTGGTAAAATTTTTCAAATTAATATCATTAGATTAACATAAGCTATACAAAATGAATACAATACTTTCTACATAAATATTGTATAACGGCATCATTTTTACATAAAAAGAAAGGCCCTAATAAAACTAAGACCTTCCTTTTTTGGTGTTCCGCAGACAGTCATTATTTTTTAGTAAAATCATTAAAAGCCTTAATTAAATCATCAAGCTTTTTTTCGATTCTAACTAAAAGATATACACTAACCGCTACTGGGA
This sequence comes from Clostridium sporogenes, assembly GCA_019933195.1. NCBI lineage: Bacteria > Bacillati > Bacillota > Clostridia > Eubacteriales > Clostridiaceae > Clostridium > Clostridium sporogenes. Next base: position 73,408 of record CP082942.1, on the reverse strand, counting down.
ATCCTACATTACTTATAAGTTCTACTATGTTGTCATACATATTCCCAACACCCCTTATTCAGAGTATAGAGTACAGAGGAAAGATTACAGATATTTCTACAAAGTATAGAGTACTGAAGAAAAAGTACAGATATTTCTACAGAGTATGGAGCACATATTAAATACAATTTCTATCATATTAGAGTTTAAGATTTGTTTTTGTTGTTTTTATTGTGCTTACTAAGATTTTTATTATTTCTTTGCAGTTTTCTAATAATATATTGATTTTATTTTTATCTATATAATTGCTGTGTTTTAATAACTGAATCCAATATTCTGTTTCTTCTGCTTCTTTTAAGGCTATACTCATTTTTGATAGAAAATCCTTTTTGCTTTGTCCATTGATACCTTCTTTTATATTTGCTCCTATACTAGTCCCTGATCTAAGAATTTGTTTCGAAAGTACATACTCATTTTCCTTAATCGTTAAATACTTATACAACTCAATTATATCCAAAGCAAACCCAAAAGCCTTATCATAAGCCACACTATTCATAATAATCCTCCAAAATTAAAATAATATATCTTAATTTTAGACACCTAATATAATTATTATGCTCCCTATAACTAATCCCCCACCATAAATTATATTATATTTATTATCTTATACACCCTAATCTAAATCTATCCTCTATACTCCGAAGTAAGCTCTATAATCTGTACTCCGAAATAAGCTCTGTACTCTTTACTCTGTAATCTTTACTCTAATTAAAGTACTCTAATTATAATTATGCTTTTCCAAGCTATTTTGCAGTTTTTTTATTATTTTATCTTTTTTATATCTTATACTGTTATAACTTTTATTATTTTTTTTAGCAATTTTATCTATTGTTTTTTCCTTAAAATAAAAATCATTTATAATATTCTTTTCTTCAGAAGTAAGTGCATCCAAAGCCTCATATATCTCCTTTGTTTTTTCATAGGCTAATATTTCATCTTCAATAGTAAACATATATTCATCATCATATTTATCTAATATATATTCATCCGGCATTTCTCGATGATGTTTTATTTCTCCTTTTAAGAGAGCTTTATAATTCGTTTTAATAGCATTTATGCAATAGGGAACAAATTTACTTTCTTCACCTTGAAATATATTGGCAGCTTTTATTACAGAAAGGTAGCCATGCTGCACTAAATCCTCATATTCATAACATTGTATTCTCCATTTTGAAGCTTCTTTTAATATAAGGGGATTAAAGTTTTCTATAATTTTATTTAAAGCCTCCACATCCCCATTTCTATATTTCTCAAGCAATTTATACATAAAAAATCCCCCTCTTTTTTATCACAATATGATTAAACCCAAATTGAAATTTATGAAAATACAAATAAAAAATTACAATTTACTAATCGCTCTAAAGCTTGTACTTTTGCTATTAATGTTTTATATAAAATTCTAATTGCAACTTACTAATTCATCCAAAAACCCTATTCTAACTTTTCTTTTATTTACTAAATCTGTACACTATACTCTAATTTAAACTCTGTAATCTATACTCTGACTTAAGCTCTGTACTCTATACTCTTCCCTAAGCTGTTTGCCACCCCAATAATTTTCGTTCTAACTCTTCAAAATCATATTCCCTTTGCTCACCATAATCCCAATGATCCACAGTATCTTTTTTAGACTTTTCTTTATTATTTAGCCTGTTCTTTTTTTCTTCCCATTTTGCTTTATAGACTTTTATATCATCAATGGAATCTAACCCTTTAGTTAACCAAGTATTTAAGATTTTTTCTATATATCCTATATTTTTTATGTTGTTAACTATAGCCTCTTCTATAGCCATAACAATTACATCATAGCTAAATTTATTACTCCAGCCTATAATTTTTTTCTCTTCCATAGGCACTGCCTTGTGTATATTGCTTTCAAAAATAGCTAATACATCTTCTATGTTTTTAATATTATGTTTATCTAACTTAACATCATCCTGTATTTTATCTTCACAATTATTACTTTCAAGTATGTTATTCTTACTTTCTTCTTTATTACTACAACAACTATTACTTATTGCTTCTTGTTTATTATTTATTATTTCTTCTTTATTACTTATTATTTCTTTACTTATAGGGCCCTTATAAGCCCCTTTATAGTCCCTAGTAATGCCATTATAACTATCTTTTGTTTCATAACTTTTATCTTCATCTATAAAATTATCTTCAATTTCATCTATAACCTTAAAACTATCTCTAGTTTTATAATTTTCTTTTTTAAATATAAAGCCATCTTGAACTTTATTATCCCTATTTTTATCCATAAATTTATCTTTTTTTTCATCATATGTATCTATATTTATAAGCTCATTTTCATTTTGATTTCTTTTATCTTCAATTTGTTTCCTTTCCCATTCATTTATACAGCTATCTTCAACTTTATTATTTTTATGTTTACCTACAAGAGCATCTCTTATATCAGGAAATAGTTTATCCACCTCTAATCCAATATTAGAGTATTGAGAATATAGCTCATAAATAAAATCTTTATTTTTTATCTTTTTAAGTTCCTTATTAACACATTTTATTGCATTAATATTATTAGGTTCATTATATTTAGCCCAATTTAATATAATTATTTCTTTAGTTTCCTCTGAATAAATTATTTTTTTATATTCTTGAAATTTTTTTAAAAGCCTATCTACAGTTTCCCCTTTGTATCCTGTTTGCATTTCTATAATTTTTTTAGGTAATTCGTAAATTCCACATTGTGAAGTATTAGGATTGGTCAATAGATAAGTGTAAAAATATTTTTCTTCTGGATCAAGTTCTAACACAAAACTGTCATTCCAAAATTCTGTATAAAGTTGTCTATATTTTGCCAATTTCATGTCCCCCTTTATTTCTATTTAATAATATTAAACTTTATAAAGTTGATATTTAAACCTGAGGTATGTCTGACAAATTCTTACCTTTATAGTCCTTCAGGTAATTTAATAACGTACTTTTAGTTATTTTAAATTTTCCAAGTTTAAGTACGTCTAAATGTCCCTTTTTAATTAAATCATATACAACATTTTTATTTACATTTAAGATTACAGCCACCTCTTCAACCGTATATAAATATTCTTCCATGTTTACCCCTCCATATCAGTGCATAAAAATATATACCTAATATTAACGTTATAAACATCAAGTATAATAAGTTAATTATGAAATTAACGTTCATTAATACCCTCCTTTCAGATTTTAAACGTGATTATCGTTAACCACAATATACCATTAAATTTCAAATTTTTCAAAATACTATTATCCTTTAAAATAGGGTATTCCATGATTAACCTGTCTTATCTGTGTTTATAGATTATTTACGTTAATTTACATATATATACAGTCTCCTAATTGACTTTCTACGTAAATCACGTTACAATGTATAGAAATAGTCATGTGGGGGGGGTTTTTATTTTGGGTTTGAGTAAAAAAGAGCTAGGCAATTTAGTAAAAAATGCACGAAAACTTAAAGGTGAAAAAGTTGGCAAAAGATATACTCAGCAAATGTTGGCACAGGATATAAATAAATCTCAAAGTTATATTGGAGATATAGAGGCTGGAAGAACCTATCCAAGTTTTATTGTTTTAAATTCAATAGCTTCAGCCTGTGGTGTTTCTCTAAGTTATTTTCAAGATGAGAATAAAATTAATAAAGACATAGATAAATTTATAAGCCTTCAACTAAATAATATAGATAAAGAAAATGTACATAGTATAAGAGAAGAAATAAAAAAAGATCCAGATGCAAAATTAAATTATATATATGATTCTTTAACTAAAGATAATAATTTATTAGAAGAAACTACTGTCCATTCTCTAGACAATTTAGATGAAATCATAAATTTTTTAATAAATAATACAGGTTTAATGGCTTGCCTAGGACTTGATATAAATAAAATGTCTAATAAGGAGATATGTGATTTTTTAAAGGACTTAATATGTCAATTGAATCTTGTTAGCTATAAATATAGAAAATAGATCTTAAGGATATGCAGGTAAACTTGCTTTACACAAATCTCTTTTGTAAAGCAATAGCTCCCACATTGAGGGAGCTTTTCTTTAAATAAACTAATCTACCAAACTAATTATTTTTATATATTGCACAAAAAACAAAAATTACTATAGCAATTTATCTCCTATAGCAATTTCCAGTTATATCTATACTTTGTAAACTTATAAAAATTATCAAATTAAAAACTTTATTATAAAATAACAGACTTTAATAATTTACTTATTAGAATATTCCTCCATCTGCTTTAAATAGTTAATTTGAGTTTCTGTCTTTCCAGCATATTTTATGTGATTACTAACAACTTTTTCATTAATATTATTAGAACTAGAGATTATATCCATTTTGATTTTTTCAAATTCTTCCTGTGTAAGTTCCACATAACTCCAACATTTTGGACAAGCAATACAATATTGTTTTTTATAGGGTATTATAGGAATAAAAAATAACGTAAACCATGTTCTTACAACACATAAATTCCAAACTTCATCAGTATTGCAGTAGTTACATGTACGTTCAAAGACTGCTCCAATAATCTTTTTAGTTACTTTTCCCCAGCCCCAAATTATCATTTTATCACCTCATACAAATTATTCCTTTATAAGTATAACATTTATACATATTTATTACAATATATAACATAAATATGCAAAATTCTCTGAATATAATAGATAATTTATAAAGTGTATATGAATTGATAAATAATAACTAATACAAGGTCTTTATGATGTTTGAATCCTTGATATTCTATAATCATATATAAGCTGTTCATATATTTTATTATTTATTTTTAAATTTCCTTTATCATTTTTAAATATTCAATATAAATAACCTAAGATAATACTTCATTATTTATAAAAAGAGAATCAGCAATTATCTATAAAAATTCCTTAACCTTTTTTTGTATTTCTTTATCTTCCTTATTCAAATACATCTCATGTTATTGTTCAACGGAATATTATTATTCAATATGAGCTCGGTTTTGCCAATTTAAATACATCTTATGTTACTGTTCAAATTTAAATACATCTTATGTTATTGTTCAACCATAGTAAAATAGCCATTCCTTATTTTTAAGAATATCATACACCCATTGATTTTGCAAGGTTTCATAAATTTTTTTCCAGGTGATTTTAATTTTTCAAAAATACATAATAAAAACCCATCCTAGGCCTTATGTTTCAATAGCTAGAATATGTTTCTATTTTTAATTCACTTGGAAAAATTTAATTGGATATGAGATATACGCTATACTCATTAATGAAACTCCTTCTCCCATTCTCGAAGGAGTAAGCCACTCACACCAAATCAGAGATTTGGGTTCCCTGCTTAAATACATCTTATGTTATTGTTCAACCTACATAATTAATAATACCTACCCTACCCTTGTAAACTAAAAAAGACACCTTATTAAGTGCCTTCCAATTCTTATTATATTATTCCTAATTGCTTATTTACTTCTTTATTTGTTCTATTTGAAGCTTCTAATATTTTTCTATAAAGTAAATTACCAGTGTATCCTTGTTTTAAATATTTATTTTCATAATACTCAAATGGTAAATTAGAATTATTAATATCCAAATATGCTGCTAACTCTCTATCTTTCATTAACTTTCTAGCTTGCATTCTATATTTGTTTCTTAATAAATGAGCTTTTATGGCTTGCTCTTTTATTGCTAATGATTTATCTATTTTATTAACAATATTTTTATCATGGTGAATATACCATTCTCTTACTTTTAGATTACTTAGTTTTCCAATTAAATTTTCATATTCTTCAAAATTAATATCTGTTCTAACCTCTTAAACCCTTCTTTTTAATATTTGCATCATTTATATAGTATAGATGATATATGAAAATTTGTCAATTCAAAATCAAAAATGTAAATTTTATACATCAGTTCTTTTAGTTATTGGAAATTATATAATACACATTATTTATCTATTACTATATAAAAGCTATTACCATAGAGCATAGCTGTTTATTGTAGTTAATTTATAATATATTATTATAAAGTTTATAAATAAATTTTTTGGATATAATAAAAACAGACCAAAACACAGCACCAACATAGAAAATTCCATACAAAAAGAACCCTGCTTATTAGGGTTCTTTTTGTATTTTGAAGGAGGTCAATATTTAGCCTATTGGGAAACCGTTAATATTAGTATTCTACAAATGTTAAAAAATCCCTTCAAGAATAGTTCCTAAATTATGAATTTTTTTACTTTTATTATTAAATTTAAATATTTAAAATAGAATATATTTCATAAGGAGTTTTTATACTCTTAACTTTTGATAAAAAATTTTCTTCATCCATAATACTCATTAACTCTTTTAATGCAGTCATATGGTTTACTTTATCTATGGAGCATATTGAAATTATAGCACTTACTGGATCATGTTCAGTATTTCCAAAGGAAACTGCATTTTTCAAAATTAGCATACTTATACCAGTTTTTATAACTCCATCTTCTGGTGCTGCATGGGGCATTGCTATTCCTGGAGCTATAACAATATAAGGTCCCATGTTCTTTACTGTGTTTATCATAGCATCTATATAAGATTCCTTTACGCAACCTTGATTCATCAATATTTCACCACTTTTTCTTACTGCATCTTCCCAATCTTTAGCTTCTTCATTTAATTTAATAAAATCAGGTTTTAGTAGTTCCTTTAAAGAAGGTTTATGTTTTTCAGTAAGGGTAGGATTTTTTACATTCAAGTATAGTGATAATTTATTTCTTAATTTATAATAATCATGTATAGTACAATTTTCTTTTACAATATTTAAAATCTCTTGCACCTTATCTCTTTCTTCATATTTATAGGAACTGTTATATTCTTCATTATTTTTTCTAATGAATTTTGCAAAATATAAACCTAACTCACTAATATTTTTTTCTGTTAAAAATGTATTTACTTCTATGCACTTTATTCCATCAACCTTTAATGGAATCGTTGTTACAATTAAATCTATGTTTTTATTATATTTAAGAATCTTTTCCATAGCATGACTAGATATAGTATCTATTATATTTATATCAAATATAGATTTTAACTTATTAGAAATAAACTTTGATGTACCTATACCTGTAGCACATACTATAAGTACATTGGGTTTTCTATGTTTTTTATTTTTGCTTCTTTCTATTGATGCCATAAAATGTAGTGTAAGATATCCTATTTCCTCCTGATTTATACTATTACCTATATCCTCTTCTATAAATTCTACACTTTCACTTATACTTTCAAAAATATAATAATACTTTTTCTTTATCTCCTCTATCAATGGATTTTTCACTTTAATATCATGCTTAAGTCTGTACATAGATGGACGAATATGTTGAGCAAGACTATCAAAAAGTTTACTGTCTTTACTAAAATTGATTCCTGTTATATTCTCTACATTTTCTATTAATTTGAATACTATAAGATGCAGATAAATCCAATCATCCTTTGCAATATTTTCAAGAGTAGATGTGTTGCTACCTAAAATATGAATTGTTATATAGCCTATTTCATCCTCTGGTATAGATATTTTAAATCTATCTTCAAGCATTTTAGCTATACCTGATGCAATGGCATATTCCGCGGTTTTTCTTAGATTTTTAATCTCTTCACTATCCATTATTATATCCTTTGACAGCTCTATTCTTTTAATAGCTATAGCTATATGAATAACAAGATTATTAAAAGCATCATCTGAGAATGAAGTTTCCATCTGTTCCTCTGCAATTTTAATAGTATTTCTTATAAATTCTATGTCTATATCATTGAAAAGATTAAGTGTGGTTATATTGAAAAAGTTTATAGAATCCATACTTTTAAAGAAAAGTTTTACTGCTGCTCGTCTAAGATCCCTTTCACTTCCTAATATTTTTATTCCCTGTCCCTTTGAACTTTCAAGAGTTATTTTATTTTCTGATAACCATTTTTTAACCTCTATTAAATCATTTATTATAGTGCTGCGACTTACCATCATCCTATCTGAAAGCATATTTATAGTTACAAATTCACTTTTATTTAAAAGCTCATAAATTATATAAAATACTCTCTCTTTTTGAGAAAGAACATAATCATAATTATTAATTTTACCTATAATCTTAAAAAGTTTTTTTATTTCTTCATCTTTTAACTCTAATCTTATGCCTAAATTAGATTTTCTTTCAAGTTTAGGGAATTCAATCTCAGTTAAATAATCATCTATTTTGTCTAAATCATATCTTACAGTTCTAGGACTTTTATTAACTTTTTTAGAAATTTCCTTTATAGTTATAGGCTTTTCACTATTTACTATCATCTGCAATATATTTGAGCATCTTTTATTTAACACTATGCATCATCCCCTTTAGTGTTTAAATTAAAATATAATTGCTTAATAAAATTTATCCGATGACTCCCCGCTCTAATACTCCCATTTTCTTCAAAATGGAAATAAAGAGCGGCTAAGTCCCTGGATAACGATTTCTAGGCTTTAGTGTGAGTAAAAACTTCCTCTAAAACCAAGAACTCTGTTTATATACTCTATTACTTAAATTGCGTAATAATCTCTAATAAAATACTCTTTATATAATAACTATAGCTTTTATTATAACTTGCTATATAAAAAAGAAGTGCAAATATATCAAAATGAAAACTTTATGGAAATCATTTTATATATTTACAACTCCTTTTTATTAATTTATTCTTCTATATTGTTTAACGCTTTTGATTTAGTCTTAATAAAGTTTGGAGCTATAAGAGCTACTAACATCAACATAGCAATAATTATTATTCCTGTTTTTCCTGCTAGATTTGATGTTTTCCCAATTATTATACCTAGGACACCGAAATCAAAATCACCAAAGGTTGTGTTTTTGAATCCAAGACTGCTAAGCACTGGAAGAAGTAATGCTGGGGCAAAGGTTATCAAAAGTCCGTTTACAAAACTTCCAATTACAGCTCCCTTTTTTCCTCCTGTTGCATTTCCAAATATACCTGCTGTAGAACCACAGAAGAAGTGAGGTACAAGTCCTGGTATTATAAGTACTCCTCCAGCTACTCCTAATAAAACCATCCCTATAATTCCACCTATGAATGAGCTTACAAAACCAATTATAACTGCTGTAGGTGCATAAGGAAAAAATACTGCACAATCCACTGCTGGTATAGCATCTGGTATAATTTTTGTTGCAATACCTTGGAATGCTGGTATAAGATCTCCAAGGATCATTCTTACACCGTTATAAACAATGGTAACACCAACTGCGAATTTTAATGATGACATTATAGCAAATAATATAGGTGACATTCCATCTGATAATTTAGATACATATTCAGGACCAGCGGCCACAGCTGCTATTATATAAAATACCATCATTGTAATTGCTGTAGAAATAGTGGTATCTCTTAAAAATCCCCATTTTTCAGGTATTTCAATATTTTCAGTGCTTTCTTCAGGCTTGCCTACTTTTGAACCAACCCAAGCTGAAACATAATAAGCTAAGCTTCCAAAGTGACCCATAGCAATTTCATCACCATCTGTAACCTTTAATGTGTATCTTTGTCCAATTGCAGGTGATATTGCACTCCATGCTCCAAGTAAAAATCCGCCAAATAATATAAGTTCAGTTCCCTTCATACCACAAGTTCCTAAAACTGCTGATAAAAGGCATGCCATAAAGAAACTGTGATGGCCAGTTAAAAATACATATTTGTATTTAGTAAACCTTGCTATAACAAGATTTATTAAAAGTCCAACTACTAAAATTGACATGGTTTCTACGCCTAGTACCTTTTGAGCAACAGCAACAATTGCTTCATTATTTGGTACTACTCCAGTTATGTTAAAACCAGTTTGGATCATTCCTCCTAATGGTTCTAAGTTTGCTACTATAAAATCTGCACCAGCACCAAGCATTAAGTAACCTAATATTGGTTTTAAAGTTCCTGTAAGAACCTTATGTGCAGGTTTCTTTAAGGCTACAAGCCCTACTAATGCCATGATACCCATCAATAATGCCGGTTGTTTTAAAACGTCTCTTAAAAATTGAAGTAATCCTAACATTTTAATCAACTCCTATTTTTTTAATTCTTCATCCTTTTGTTTTATAATTTCAAGTACATCTTCTGTAATTTTTTTCTTATTTATATAACTTCTTACCACAGCTACATTTCTTCCTTCAAATTGCTCTGCTAGTTCTTTTACTGTTACTATTAAATCAGCTTTTTTACCTTGAGCAGAGTTAAAATCAGTAGATTCTACATTTGCAGCTATTCCGTTTTCTTTGCATATTTCCTCTATCTTCATAGCAAGCATAAGACTGCTTCCAATTCCATTTCCACATACAGTTAAAATATTCATATTAATCCCTCCAGTTTGTTTATATACTTTACTTTATATAATCTAATATTTCTTTCTTTGTTGATGCATTTCGTACAACATTTAAAAAGTCATCATCTTCTATAAGTTGAACAAGTTCCCCTAAAACCTCAATGTGTGCCTTATTATCTATAGCACATAAGAATATAACAATATCTACAGGATCATGTTCTTCACTTCCAAAATTAACTGGATTTTTAAGCTTCAAAAGTCCAATTCTTATATTTTTAGCTCCAGCTTCAGGTCTTGCATGGGGCATTGCTATTCCAGGTGCTATTACAATGTAGGGTCCCATATTTTTTACCGTATCTACCATAGCTTCAATATAACTATGTTCTACAGCTCCATCTTCTTCTAATAGCTTTCCTCCTAATCTTACTGCCTCTTCCCAATTTTTCACTTCCACATTTACTTCCACAACCTGATTGTTTATATAATTTTTAAGCATTAGTTTTACCGCCCTTCTTGCAATTATAAAATTGAAAACCCAAGGCTAGATGCGTCTTTGTAAAATCCTCTTACAGTTTCAATAGAATATTCTTTTAGATCCTTTCCCATGTTAGGCATCTTTTTAAGTATATCATTTGTTACAGTAATTATTTCACAACCACATTTATCTGCTTCTACTATGCTATAAAATTCTCTGCAACTTGCCCATAAAAGTTCTACTCCTTCTTTAGTTTTACAAATCCTGCTTGCTTCTTTCATAATTTTAACTGGATCTTCTCCTGTATCTGCTATTCTTCCAGCAAATACTGAAACTATACTATTTACCCCAGATTTTAATGCTTCTACTACTTCTTTTACTTGATCTATTGTAAATATAGCAGTTACATTAAGGTGATATCCTTTTTCTGAAAGTTTCTTTATAAGTGGTGCTGTTGATTCACCCTTTGTGTTTGTAACAGGTATTTTTATATAAACATTCTCGCCTAAGTTTCCAAGAACTTCTGCTTCCTTTTCCATAGTTTCTAAATCATCTGAAAAAACTTCAAAAGATACGGGCATATCCTTTATTTTTGCTAGTACCTCTTTCGCAAATTCCTTGTAATCAGTAATTCCTGCTTTTTTCATAAGAGATGGATTTGTTGTAAATCCTTTAACTATTCCTTTATTATAAACATCTAGCATAGCATTTAAATCTGCTCCATCTGCAAATATCTTAATTTTTAAATCGTTGTACTTCATAAAAATCACTCCTTAGTTTTATATGCTGTAATCCTTTTCTCTTCTATGTCTTAATTATATAAACTAAGGGTTTTGTCATCAAGATTAATATATTTCAACATAATTGTGGCAATTTTTAATATATAGTCTTTATAATTATTTAAACTAAGAAATGATAATGCTGTTTTATTAGGTAAATTATTATATGAGAAATTTACATAATTCCCTTTTAAATATAAATATATCAATATACTTCATTAATATATTTTCCAAAATACAATATACTTTATATGTATTTAAAATTCATTAATTATGCAATTTGTTCAAGTAAAAAAGGGCTGTGGCACTAAGAATAAATCCTACAATATATTGTGTTAACTTTAATATTGTATGTGAATTCCTTTATGCGACAGCCCTTTTGTATGGCAATAGATTAATATTGCTCATTAATTTTTTTATTAAATTTTCTCTTTAAAATATATTCTACAGTAACGCATACAGCAACTAATATTAAGCATTCAATTTCTAGTAAAGTAACACTTATATTATAAATATTAGATTTATTTAATATTAGTAATATCATAGTAAATAGCAATGTACATGCTCCTGAAATACTCCATATTAAACCATATTTTCTATTAACCGAAACTAATTTATTTGTATTCTTACACAAATGTTCTCTCTCTCCATGGGAAAAGCCATTAAAAAACATTGCTATAGGTATAATTAAATCTAATGTTTTGCCTATTTTTTTATATGAATTACATTTAAATAAAATTCCTATTAAAATCATTAATACAGGAATAGCTATATTGCAAGTCAACATCAATATATTCATACTAAAACCTCCATATATCTTATAATAATATAATTATTATTAATTCTCTTTTTTATGCAAGTATCATTCATAAGCAATAAAATATAATTGTTCTATCATATATATCTTTATTCTATCATATTATTGTAAGTTCTGTGAAATATTATGGAAATTTAAATAATGCATATCAATTATTTATTTATTGGTTGAACTAATATGACCAATATAAAATAAGTAGATTAACTTAAGCAGATATGTCATCGCAACCATACAAATAAATAAAATCAGGACGATTATCTTATTGAAATTCAGATACCTGTAGAAATAAGTAGTGACTGACAAAAAATATCAGTCACTTTTCCCTTGACCCTACCATACTGTTAGGGTTTAAAATCTGATTACAGAGGAAGTGATAATGATGTGTACATTTAAGAAAAAACATTTTATTGGTGCTATTTATTCTGAATGTTAATCAAATTATGAATGAAAGTTATGTAAAGCTATTAATTAAAATAAAAAAAGGAGAAAATTATAATGAGCCAAAATCATTTTAAAAGTATCCTTACTAGATTGTTTTGACGATACCCCTTTATTAGGTATCAGTCCATATATTCCAAAAGTAGATTTTGTTTCTGAATATAGTTTACCTAATTGGTTAAAACATTGGTCTGAATACCTGGATAACAGAAAATTTACAATTACCAAAGAACCATTGCTACTAAATACTGTTATAAATTTCATGTAGAAAAACACACTGCCATTATTTATCTGTTAAATCATTTTAACTTAACAGATTCTTATTATATAAATTCTACTTTTATACGCTTTCCCCTTTATAATTTTCTCCAAAAATTCAGACATTTTACATTGTTGTTCAACAAAATAAAAAAGAATGTACTCCCATTATAGAAGTATCTTTAAAATTAATATATTATATATTTCTGATTGAGTAAAATTCTTATACTTGGATATAATAAAAATAATCCAATACTACACTAACCGATATGTAAAATTAACTCCACGATAAAAGAACCCCAACAAACGGGGTTCTTTTTGTATTATGAGGGATGCCTATAATTAACCTATTGGGAAACCTTTATATTTAATATTCTACAAATGTTAAAAAATTCCTTTAAATAATAAAAAAGCAGTTCTTAGTTAAACTGATTTTTTATTATCTATCTTGTTAAATATTGTTTTTCAACCCATTGAGGTGTTCCTCTTCCAACTAAATACCAATTTCCAAATACAGCATATACATCTACTTTATCGCCTTGTTTTAAATTTCTAGTTACTGAAGCATTTGATCTTGGATATTCTCTTGATACTGTTGGTGTTGTTACAGTAAATGAACCTGATAAAACTGGTTTAGCTGATGAATTTGTTATTGCATTTGGTACTTTTAAGCTTATAGTTTCTGTACATATAACCTTTCTGTTATTATCATATCCTTTAACTGTTATTTTATAAGCTCCACCTGGTGTGAAAACTCCTCCACCGTTTCTAACATTTATATACTTATTTGTTCCTTTGTATAATTTTGTATAATTACTATTTTCAGGTACTTTTTCAAATGACCATGATGCATTTGAGTCACTATCAACCCATGCAAACACTCTAGCTACATCATCAGAGTAATCTTTTATTATTAAATTCATTGCTGAAGTTCCATTATGAGGTAATGCTCCCAAGCCATCTATTTTAACATAAGGCTGTTTTATAATTCTTCTTCCTGCATAAAATGCATACACATCAGCTATTATTACTTTACCACGTGATAATGAAGCATGTATCATCTGTCCATTTCCTACATATATACCAACATGTCCTATATTTGATTCTGGGAAAATTAAATCACCTGGTTGTAAATTGCTTTGTGATACTGGAGTGCCTACATTAATTTGATCATATGTTGTTCTTGGTAAGCTTATACCTGCAGCATTCTTATACACATATTGTACAAAACCTGAACAATCAAATCCACTTGTTGTTTCACCGCCCCCAACATATGGAACTCCCTGAAATTGCTTAGCATAGTTTACTATATCTTGTCCAGTTGCCGCAGCCTTAACATTACCTACATTTAATAATAAGGCTATAAATGCAGCTAGAAAGATACTTAATATGGTTGTCTTCTTTTTCATCTTCATTCCCCCTATTGATATTTTTATTTTATTTTAATACCTTATAATTACAATATTCTTTACAATTAATTGAATTCCTTCTTTTTTTATCCTACACATTTTTACTTTTTTATGTATTATTCTATATTTTAAATGTAAGTTAGCGTATGTCTATATTTTTTAATTTAATAAATTAATTATTTTAAATTTTTATTTATAAATGGCTAATCTCATTTAAAAAATTTATCAAAAAATTAAAAATGATAGCTGTAGCATAAGCTACAACTACCATTTCTAATAAAACATCTTATAGTATTATTTTTTCTAGTATAGAAGCAAAGTGTTCTCTAGAAACATTTAAATACATCCTATGTTAATGTTCAACGGCAACTCTCTCCCTATAAATCTTAACACCCTACTAATTTAAATACATCCTATGTTAATGTTCAACTCATTAAGAATTATCCACCACATATTATTTATGTTGATTTAAATACATCCTATGTTAATGTTCAACCTTCTAGCATAGTTGAACTTGCTTGAGCTGTGCTTATTTAAATACATCCTATGTTAATGTTCAACCATAGTAAAATAGCCATTGTTTATTTTTAAGAATATCATATACCCATTGACTTTACAAGGTTTCATAAAAATTTTTCCAAGTTATTTTAATTTTTTATAAATACATAATAAGAACCCATTCTAGGCCTTATGTTTCAATAGCTAGAATAGGTTTTTATTTTTAATTTGCTTGGAAAAATTTAATTAGATATATATTATATTCATTAAGTATATTAATAAAATACATTCATCAATACCTAGAAAGTACAATTAATACTTATCCATAACATATTATTATATGTTATGGATTGCATACACTACATGGAGTTAAACCCTCATTTCGTGCTTGTGATACTGTTGTTTCATAACAACTTTTCTTTAAATATCTACATCCTGAACTATGATATTTAGATCCAGTTCTGGTTTTATATACTGTATAATTTTGATTATCATCTGCATTTTGGCTTTCATTAGCTTCACCATTTGAATTACCTTTGCCTGTTGACTGTGCAAATGCTGCCTGAGCTTGTTCATTCTCAGCTTTTATTTTATTTTCTTCTTCTTGTTTTCTTTTTAATTCCTCTTGCCTTTTTTGTTCTTCTAAAGCTTTTTTCTTAGCTTCTGCTTCAGCCTTTTTCTTAGCTTCTTCCCCTTGCTTTCTTTTTTCCTCTTCGGCTTTTTTCTTAGCTTCTTCCTGTTGTATCTTTTTTTGCTCTTCTGTTAATTTCTTTTCTTCTTGTTCTTTCTTAATTTGCTGCTCTTGTTTGGTTTTTTGTGCTACCAATTTTTCATTTTGAATATTATTTCCTACTGCTACATTAAAACTTCCTATAATAGCTAAAATTATTATACCTGTAAATATAAAATTTTTCTTTTTTCTAGTTGATTCTTTTAAGTCTTTTTTGTTCTTTAAAAAATAACCGCCCACTGCAATAGCTGAAAAAATAGTTGTCCATCCCATAAATCTCGGAAAAATTACCGTTAGCACCATATACATTACCACTAATAAGGCTATATGGGATTTTTTCATATTACGAAATTTATCCATAATACTCCCTCCATATTTTTATAATATATTTCCTACACAAATATTCTTCTACAGAGTTATGGATAATCCTTCAAAAATATAAAATAATATACAATATTTACATGACTGCAAAAAACTATTTTATCTATTCCCTTTAAATAATAAAAACTTGTCATAAAAATAGACAGGTTTTTAAAATTAAATTTATTTAGAACTTGCACTTAATGTAGATTTATTACCTTATTATTTTTAAGATTGAATAAGTAACCAAGCCCTTTCCCTCTTTTACCCTATACAAAATCTCTTTTGTAACCTTTTTTTTGTAAATTCATATCCTATTACTGTAATTAAACTTTATGGAGGTATATATGTATTACAGATCTGAAGATGAAAGTATTAATATAGATGATATGGAATCTTCTAACACAGATTATGATTATGATAATGATTACGATTATTCAGGAATGAATTCTTATGAGACAATGTATGATTGCACAAGCATGACTACAAATGCAGAATGTGACGATTATTATGATGAGGACCTTGATGGTTACAGATTAGCACGTGATCGTCGTCCTAAACGCCGACCTAAACAGCCTCAGTATCATCACGTTCACCATCATGTTCATCATCATTTTTTCCATCCATGGTGGATGCAACGATAACATAAATGTATGATATTTAACTAACACCAAAAAGAACCCTATTAAACAAGGGTTCTTTTATATTTTGGAGGAGGTCTATGTTTAGTTTATTGGGAAACCGGTATATTTTATATATTCTACAAATGTCAGAAAATTCCTTTAAATAATTAAAAAAGAGCCCAACTATATATGTGGGCTCTTTTTTATTCGAGAAGGACTTAATAATGAGTTAGAAAACTATTATATTTATATTCTGTAAATGTTAAAAAATTCCTTCAAGTTTTTCAAATAAATTCTTTTATAATTGCAAATACTTAAAATGTACTATATATTTTCTATGCTTTGTCAATAAAAAAAGGAATTACTCCCATAAAAGAGAGTAACTCTAAATTTTTTAAATTTAAATATGGTTGGAAAAACAGTTTATTTTTAAATGTAACATTCATATAAAAAGGTTTCAGTATTTTTATCTATGGATTCCCTTCTATTGAAATCACTGAATACATAGTTTCCTTTAAATCCTGCTTTTAATATCAACTTATCTAATTCTCCAAAGTCATATAATTTTATGCGAAAATCCATTTCTTCTTTACATAACAAGTCATTACCATCATATAACTCATATAAACTTGGCGTAGATAATATCTTTTTATGTTTATCATAGAAGCTTTTACTTTTAAAGATTATATCATAACCTTCTTTAGTCTTTACACTACAATTTTTAATATACTCTTCTCTATCAGGAATTATATTAGCAGTTGTCTCTGCTGCAAAAACAAACTTGCCTTTGGGGGCTAATGATTCTTTCATTTTTACTAACACATTAAAAGCAGTATTCTCATCAAGAAATAAAGAAAATGAACCAGATGTAATGAAAATATAGTCATACTTTTCTTTTGGGTAAAAATTTTCAATTGAACTTTCAAAAACTTGGGCATTAGGTGCTTTTTTATGAAGCTGCTCTAACATTTCTGTTGACATATCAAATCCGGTAATATTAAATCCATTTTTTAAGAAAGGTACTAAAAATCTTCCACTCCCACAAAGTGGTTCTAATATTTTCATCCCATCTTTTGCATATTGCAAATAAAATTGTAATTCATCTTCTGGTGCAACAGGGTGTAATAACTCATACATGGTTGTACATAGACTTCCATAATAATTAATCATTCAATACCATCCTTTCAATTTTTATATACTTTAGAAATCTATTATTATGATATAATAAAACAAAATTATTTTCTGTTCCCATTTTGCTATTCTTATTATTAAAATTGATTTTTAGGTTTATAAAACATTGTTCTTTTCCCTAAATTAAAACTAATTTTAATTTTATTAAAGTCAACCCTAAAGTGCTCCCTCTAAATTGACCTAATACTATAATTAATTAAAATGATACAGAAGCTAAAGAATTTAAATACTTAAAAACCAAATTTATATTTTAAAATGTAAAAGGCTTACAAATATCTGCTGGAATTCACTTAACTATATGCAATCTCATATAAAAATAATCGTAAAAAATGGATATAATTATATTATAATCCAACTATACTTGCAACATAATCTAATATATAATTCTTGTATAATATATTGTAAAATTGGGAGGCATTATATGAAAAATAAAATTAAAGTATTAGTACCTTTAATACTAATCTTATCCTTAAGTTTAGTAGGCTGTGGAATGAATTCTGAGAAAAAATCTAAGTATAATATAAAAAATACTTCTACATTTGAAGCATATGATTTGATGATATATAAAGGCTCATATGTAGGTGATAATAGTTCTGTCGGAAATATTATAAAAAGTTTACCGGCTAATGAATATAGTGCTGGATTTAGCTTACAAACTAGTAAAGAGCCATACGAAATAATCGTTAACTATAAAGCAAATGAAAATTTAGGTGAAGAAAATTATAATAAATTTTGGAGTGATAAAAAGCCTGCCAAGCTTTTAGAAAAGAATGCAGTAGTATTATTATCTCTTGTAACAAATGCTGAAATTATTAAATTTAATGTAGACAATATAGAAAAAGAATCCTATGAATATAATAGAAAAAGCTTAGAACAAAAATACGGCAGCTTAGAAAAACTCTTTAAAGATAATGATTCATTAAATAAGTTTTTAAATAATTAGTATCTAACAATTTATATAGCCCCCATTAAAAGAAGTTTAGAGTTTTTCTTTTAATGGGGGCTATAATTTCAATAATATTCTAAATTATAATTTGAAACTAAAACTAATTTTCAAAAATATTTTAGTCAATAAAAGTCCTACAATTTAACTCAAAAATTATTACTATGTATAAATGATTATCCCAAATTAGATGATTGCATTTCTTGATTAAATACATCTCATGTTATTGTTCAACACAAAAAACTTTACTTGAAAAAGAAAGAGAAAGAAAATTTAAATACATCTTATGTTATTGTTCAAGTTTTTATTTTATTTAAATTAATAATAAATAAGCCTCATTTAAATACATCTCATGTTGTTGTTCAACTTGCAAACATAACGCAAATGTCCCAAAAAGATTTATTTAAATACATCTCATGTTAATGTTCAACGGATTTACAGCGGTTAATAATCTTAACCCTAGTTAATTTAAATACATCTCATGTTAATGTTCAACCATAGCAAAATAGCCATTCTTTATTTCTAAGAATATCATACGCCCATTGATTTTACAAGGTTTTATAGAAGTTTTTCCAGGTGATTTTGATTTTTTAAAAATACATAACAAAAACCTATTCTAAGCCTTATACTTCAATGCTTAAAATAGGTTTTTGAATTAGAATTGGTTGAAAAAAACTTTAGAGTCCTGTTCTTATCTATACTCATTTTTTATATATTATTCTAACAATAAACTTGTATTATTTTTTTATTATTATTCTCTATACCTATATAATTTTCATCTACTTCACCTATTAGATTTGTGGATTTTCTTAAATCAAATATTAGAAGGTATCCTTTATCTAATCCGTATTGATTTAAATATTCAGCTAGTTGTATTAAACCTTTTTTATGATATTCTTCACCTCTCCATATTTTAAGTTCTAGAATATACATCTTTTTATTATAGGTTATAACTATATCAAATCTTTTTTCTTCTCCGCCTCTTACTTCTTTAAATGCAAATCCACTGCCATTTATAATAGGACTTAAAAAGGCTAAAAAGACTAATCTTCCATCTTCCTCTAAAAATTTCTCTCTTTTTTGTGAATATTCATGCTTCATGAATTCTTGAAATTTTAATAAGACTTTTGTTATATCTAAATTTTCATTAGAATCTATAAAATTTTCTTTACTATTATAGTTATAAAAATTGGATGATGTTTGAATTTTTGATATTCTGTAATTATATATAAGCTGTTCATATATTCTATTATTTATTTTTAAATTTCCTTTGTCGTCTTTAAATATGCCATATAAATAGCCTAAATTTATATCTGGATTATGAATATTAAAATTTAATTTTACTCCTTTTATTAAAAGATTATCTATCAGCTGAGATAGCTCTTTATTATTTTCTATATTTTTAATTAAACTGTCAAAATTAGTATTGCTTTCATTTAGAAGCTCTTTTACTGCTAACTCTAAGTATTCTTTTTTCCATCTTAATTCATTTTCATCCATTATCTTTTCATCTATAATTTTGCAAAGTTTGCTTACTAAAAAAGGATATCCTGAGGTATAAAAATAAAGCTTTTCTGCAAAATATTCTTTATCTAAATCTAAATCTGTATTCTCTACATAATCATCTAACATAGTTTTAATTTCACTTATTGAAAAGCTCATATCCACATCAAAATCTGAAGCTATATTCCAAGGACTATTATACTTATGTTCCTCATCAGATCTAATCTTCAATTTTAGAGTTTTTATATCATGTACCCCTGCCAAAATTACACTATGGAAGGTATAGTCTCTTCCTTCATTTCTCAATAAATATTTACTTCTTAACATACCTAAAAAATCTAAGAAAAGCTGATTATTGCTACTTTTATCAACCTCATCTATTATTAAAACTACTTTCTTTTCTGCAAATTCAACTAAATCTGTTATAAAGCTATTAAATTCATTCATAGTAGTAATTTTATTTTCATTATTCTTAATGAATTTATACATTTCTTTGTTTGTTGAAAATCTAAAATAGTTTACTATTTGCATAATTATGCTGCTTAAAAATTTTCTTACTTCACTATATCCCTCTGTATCTATAGCTTCAAAACTTATTTTTATAGGTAAGTATTCTTCCATACTATTTAATCTTTTTTCTAACATATACAAAGTAGTTGTTTTACCATACTGCCTTGGTCTATTTATAATAAAATATTCTTCATTATTTACTAATTTTAGTATGCTATCTATCTTATTAGATATGTCCACCATATAATGCTTTTCTGGTATACAGGTTCCAGTTACATTAAATCTCTTTTTCATATAACTTTCACTCTCCTCACTCTATTATATTACCATAGAATGAGGTATTTAAACATATAAACATAATATACAAACATAAACTTTTACTCATATTTATAAATATTTCTAAAGCATAGTTTCAGTATGTATTTACATAAATAAACTATGCTTTAAAATTAGTTTTTATTAGGTTAATGTTCATGATAATATATCTTTATATTCACTCTTAATATTTCTTTGCATAATTACATTTTATGTTATTGTTCAACATTCGCGAATATAACTCAGATGAGTCAGAAGGACTAATTTAAATACATCTTATGTTACTGTTCAACTATAGTAAAATAGCCATTCCTTATTTTCAAGAATATCATATACCTATTGATTTTACAAAGTTTTGCAGAAAATTTTCCAGGTGATTTTGATTTTTCAAAAATACATAACAAAAACCTATCCTAGGCCTTATGTTTCAATAGCTAGAATAGGTTTCTATTTTAAATTCACTTGGAAAAATTTAATTGGATATGAGATATACGCTATACTCATTAATGAAACTCCTTCTCTCATTCTCGAAGGAGTAAGCGACTCATGCCAAATCAGAGATTTGGATTCCCTGCTTAAATACATCTCATGTTAATGTTCAACCATAGCAAAATAGCCATTCTTTATTTCTAAGAATATCATACGCCCATTGATTTTACAAGGTTTCGTAGAAAATTTCCCATCAGTAAAGAACCAAAAAACTAGATATGGATATTAACCCATTCTAGTTTTTTGCAAAGGTTTATTTAAATATTTTTAGCTACTTCATATGCACTCCAAATAGCATACATAATATTTTGAACTTTATTAGCATCTCCAATAAGTCTTGCATTTGGAATATCAAATCTAACCTGGTTATACAGATCATTTTGAGATAAATATCCGATGGCTACAACAGCACTATCAGCATTAATAATTGATTCTTCTCCATTTGTATTTAAAACAAAACCCTCATCTGTCTTCTTGCTGATATAGGAGCTTGTCTTAACATCAATCTTATTAAATTTAATTAAATCAACAAGCATATCATGGTTTGCATGACATAAAGGTCCACCTATTTGCAGGATATCATTTTGCATCTCTACAATTGTAACCTCTTTACCTTGTTGTTTTAACCAAAGAGCTGTTTCACATCCAACAAGCCCTCCACCAATTACAATAACCTTTTCACCAACATTTTTTCTTTCCATTAATACATCTTCTGCTGAATAAACCTTATCAGCTCCTTCAATAGTCAATGCTCTTGGACTAGAACCTGTTGCTAAAAGCACTTCATCGGCTCCAAATTCTTTAATATTTTCATTTGATGCATCCACATTTAATTTTATTTCAACACCTAAATCTTTCAATATTCCTTCATACCATTTAACAAGTGCACGATCATCATCTTTGAAATCTGGAACTCCTCCTGGTACAATATTTCCACCAAGATAACCATTCTTTTCAATCAATGTTACTTTGTGTCCACGAATAGCTGCAACTCTTGCGGCTTCCATTCCTGCAACACCACCACCTACAACAAGAACCTTTTTAATCTGTTCTGCTTTTTTTAATCCATACTCTTTTTCACGTCCACAGGCAGGATTTACTGCACAGGATACTGTTGCAAAATTCTGTAATCTTCCCATACATCCTTCCTGACAAGATAGGCAAGGTCTAACTTTATCATATTTATCTTCAAAAATCTTATTTGGAATTTCTGCATCTGCAAGAAGTGGTCTTCCTAAAGCAATCATATCTGTTTTTCCTGATAAAATTGCATCACTTGATAGTTCAGGATCTTCCATTCTTCCTGCTGTAATAATAGGTACATCTACTACCTTTTTAAGTATTTCATTGTATGGAAGGTATAATCCCTTTTTTTGATACATTGGTGGATGACTCCAATACCATGAATCATAAGATCCAACGTCTCCGTTTAGCGCATCATATCCTGCTGAAACAAGTATTTTAGCAGCTTCAATTCCTTCTGGAATATCTCTTCCCTTTTCCTCAAATTCTTCATCTGGTAATCCACCCTTACACCAATCCTTAATGAAACTCTTAATACTGTATCTAAGTGAAACTGGGAAGTCTTGTCCACAACGTTTCTTAATCTCTTGTACAACCTCACAGGCAAATCTTAAACGATTTTCTAATGATCCACCATATTCATCAGTACGATGATTAAAGAAAGAAATAGCAAATTGATCTAATAAGTATCCTTCATGTACTGCGTGAATTTCTACACCATCAAATCCAGCTTTTTTTGCAATTTCTGCTGATTCACCAAATGCTTTTACATATTCTTTTACTTCTTCTGTAGTTAACTCACGGCAGGTTACTCCTGGTAAAAATCTGTGTGGAATTTTAGAAGGCGCTACTGCAACTTTTCCTACAATAGATGGTATACTTACTCTACCAAATCCTGCTGATAATTGTAAAAAAATTTTTGATCCATATGCATGAACTCTTTCTGTCATCTCATTACCTGTTGTAATAAAGTTTAAAGGGTTAATTGTTGGACATGGCATAGATGGCAGAGCACATTTTTCAATATTATTTTCTACCATTGTTACACCTGTCATAATTAATCCAGTTCCGCCTTTTGCACGTTCTACATAAAACTCAATTCCTCTTTTATTAAAACTACCATCGGCGTTACACATTCCTCCTGGTCCCATTGGAGCAAGAACATATCTATTTTTAATCTCCAATTTTCCAATTTTAATTGGGTCATAAAGTACCTTATACTTATCCTTCATTTTTTCTCCTTTCTGAATTCACATTTGTATTTTTTTATTTTACTGTTACCTTCAGTATAGAGCATAAAGTAGCTTTACTTTCAAGAGGATATTGTTATATTTTTATCGAAATCCACAATTCTATGTATGGATGTAATTTTGCTCCCTTTTCGACTTCAACTAATAATATCTTTCCCCAAGCTATTTCGCCTATTTCAAGACCTTTTTTTATTGCAAATTCAGATGCCTTTTTAAAAACCTTCTGTGGTTGTTGTGTGAAATCCTCATCTGCCATTACAATTGTATGTATACAAGATGTACCTTTTATCTCTTTAGCATGTAATCCTAGTGGAAGCTCTAATTCCTCTCGCTTTTTAGTTTTTACCAAATATCCAAAATTACTCATTCCCATTCTTGAATCAAATACCCCTAGCTGTACTGTTGGCATTGCTTTTATCCATTCATGAATTATCTTTTGTGAACTACGTTTTTTTGAAAGCCACCCACACTCATCATCACACATAATGGTTACTTCAGGTGACTTTGCAAATTCATATTTATTCAATAGCTCTTCAATTCTTCTTATGCTGACAAGATGTTCTTCAATGGCATCTGCTAAATTCATATAATATTGAGCTCTTTTTAAAGCCTCTAATTGATACATTGTTTCTCTTTTTTCTATTAATTTGTAATTATTCTCTTCCCCGCCAAATTGTGCAATGATGGTTTTCATAGGTATTTCCATAGAACGATACTTTGTATAAGAAAGCAATCTAAAAACATCTACAACATTATAATAGCGATGACCATTTTTCCCTTTTTCCACTTCAATTAAATGTTCTTTTTCAAAATAGTGAATAGCACTTGTGGTACATCCAAGAATTTCTGCTAAATCTGTAATACTATATCTCATAATTCTCTCCTTTCTGCCTAAAGTCACTTTAGGCATTTGTTAAAATATTATCCTTCTGCTTTATTAAAATAATTTACTATTCCTTTAATTAGTAACAATAAATTTAAAATAGGGGTCATATATATTAAAAACATAAAGAAATATCCTATTGATGGATTCGACATACTAGCATTTATTAATCCATTAACAAAATTAGTTACCTTTTCATTATCTATCTCTTCCAAATTCTCTTCTATATCATTGAAGGCTTCAAAGGGATCTATATCTTGAGACATGTTGTTTATCTTGTTTATTATAAAAGCCATTGCTCCTATTAAAATATTTAAAGTAAAAAAGTTCATATTTTCCACCTCTTTAAGTGTATCCTTTAATATTTATTATATATCGAAATCCATCTAAATGATTATATAAGATGTGTATTTTATAGCATATTAAATAAAAATCTCTAAGTATTTTTATTCTAGTAAATACGTGACAAAAACCTACCCTAAGCATTAAATATAAAACTTCAGGATAGGCTCATGAATTAACGTTATTTATAAATCATTTCATTTTTATATAAATATTTTCCCATTGTATATTCAGCTAATTTAAATTTGATTAATAATCCACCAATTGTAGTAAAATTACATGATAAGAAACTATTTATTCCTACATTTACTTACAAAACCCTGCTCCTATTGATGAATTCTTTTCTCCCAATCCAATTGCTCTAGCTAAAAATGCCACTTTTTGAGCTTCTTCATTATCCTCAATTTGTATACTTACTTTATTAGCCAATAATTTTATCCCATTCTTATAGTTATAATGCATTGGTTTTCTATTTTTAAACTCTATACTCTTTATGAATTTACCTTTTACATCTATGTCTTCATTAAAAAAGCTTTTATATTTCTTTTCTAAATTATCTTCCAATCTTTGTTTAAACAAATCTAAATCTCCATCTTTTTGAAGCCAAGGCTTATCATCTACAGTTATTATTAATGGCGTTTGAGTATACAATTCTTTGATATATTTTTGTTTTATCTCTTTTTTAGAAGTTGAAATAACATTAAATTCATTACTTTCTAAATTACATAAGCAAGTTTCTATTTTATCTAAAAGTTCTTTACTTAAACCTCTAATATTAAAAATATATAATCTATCCTTTTTATAGAATTTATCCCTTTCTATAGGATAAAAACTATTAAATACGTAATTTTTGTACTGTTTCTTTGGATGTACTTCTTTTAAGTCCTTATCCAAAAGCATACTTTTATTTATGTTTTTCCCTATTATATATCCACAATCTTCAAAATATATATCTTTTTTTAACATCACTGTTGCAATCAGTTCACAAAATTCCATTTATACACCTCTTTATACAAATTTATCTATATTATACCATACAGTTCTTTAGTTATATAACCAATTATTTTACTTAATTTTTATAAAAACTAAATTTGAAAATATTATTGCTTCCATTAAATATTTTTAAATCTAGTGTTATATTTAATTCTAAATCTTTGCATTAAATAAAAGCCTTAGATTTTTCTAAGACTTTTAGCGATTTTTATCATATATAATATTAATTTTTAATATTTATGTTAATATTAAAAACTTTAACACATACTTAATTCATGAAATAATAAAAAATCAATTCTTTTATTAACTAGTCTACTTATCTTTAACAGCATTTGTTCTAGAATATCCTATAAATGCTGATACACACCCCATTATTCCTCCACCTAATATTCCAATTAAAATCATAAAATTAGATTCATTGGAAAAGTATATACCAGAAATAAACATAATAAAACTAATTAAAAATACTATTTTAAGTTTCAAAATCTACCTCCATACTATTTTATAATAAACTACGATTATTGTTTAATTACAGTTTTAAATTTATTTTTCTTCTCCTCGTATAAGCCTTACTAAATTATCTTTATGCCTAATTATCATTAAGATACAAGCTATTGTGGTAGAAATTATTATTTGGATAGGTAATTTTGTGATTATACACATAATAGGTATTGTTATGCCTATTGCAATAGATCTAATAGACACTATATGTATAAATAACCCTAATATAAAATAAACTGCAAGCCCTGTTAACGTTGGAATAGGCGCAATAAAGATGAATACGCCAAGTGTTGTATTTACACCTTTTCCTCCCTTAAACTTAAGAAATGGCGTATAATCGTGTCCTAAAATTGCTGCTATTGCAATAATAGAAAGATAAGTATTTGTTGAAACAGGTAATTTAACAACCTTTGATAAATATATTCCTAATACTACAGGAATGATACCTTTTAAAACATCTATTATTTGAGTAATTATAGATATTTTAGTTCCTACAATTCTTTTTACATTTGTTGAACCTATATTTCCACTACCTTTTGTTCTTATATCAATTCCACATGCTTTCTTGGTAATAAAATATCCTGTTGGTATTGAACCTAACAAAAAAGATATTACACTAGTTATTATAACAATCATTTACTTCACCCTAAGCCCTTTATATTTTGCAGCATCATATTCTACAATTATTATTTGATTAACGTAAAAATTATATCACAATATCTATACATTTTCATCATTTTACAGAAGGAATAAAAACTCTTAATATCATATTATTTAATTTTAAAAAAGATTTTTCATACTTCCATTTTCAATGGTACATTGCATTTATTTCATATGTTTTAAGTAAAGATAAAAGCCTTAATTAAGTAAGCATATATTTTAACCCATTTGAAGCTATTTGATACCTATTTATATTTTAAGATTCCATAAATGTTAGAAATATCTTTAATTAATGAATATATTATTATATATTGAAATTGTCGAAAAATCAGTAAAAAAATTACAAAACTTTTTCTTACAAATATTGAATAAATAACATTAAAATGCTAAAATAAAAAAAATATTAAGAAAGGGGGCCTTTATTATGGAATCAAAAAACATCAAAAAAATATTGGCTGTAATGATTGGAGCATTTATAATATCATTAACAACTATTGGTAATGTTTCAGCTATGGATAATATAAACTCACCGATAATGGATAAATATATATTTTTAAAAATAATTATAATTATAAATATAATTGTCATTTCAATGTGTACAATTTCTTGCTTATTAGTTCATAAAAATAATAAGAAGTATTTAAAATCAATGCTCAATTTAATTATTACATTTATTATACAAACTGTACTAATTATAGGATTAAATTTTAAAGAAGTTAATATTCTTATAACAATTATTGCTGAATTGTTATATTTAATATATTTTGTTTATCAAGCAAATAAAATACGTAAAATACATCTTGTTAAGTAAAATATAGATGATTATAAATATATGAAAAAGCAATCAATATCCCTTTGATTATGTACAATATTTTGGAATTAATGTTATAATTACTATGTAAACAAACCATGATTCAAATTATATTTGTTAGAAATTAGAAAATTTATTGAATTAAGTGAGGGATATTAAAAAATGACTTTTAAAAAAATAATAGCATTTATTGCTATGACAACTATAATGATTAGTTTATTGGTTGGATGCAGTAATAATATGGACAAAATTTATAATGATAATAGTAAAATATCCAATGAATATGATACTTTTGGTTTAGATAAAAGTGATGAAACCATAGAATCTGGAATGTATAAAGGAAAGCTGAAATTAAGTGGAAGTGGAACTATTTGGACATATGAAAGTAGTTCTGATATTAATTTGAAAGTTCCATATCTCTTATCAGTAAAAAGCGGAAAGGCAAAAATCGTTTTAATATCTCCTGACAATACAGTCGTTAATCTTGTAGAAAATACAGATAAAGCTACTATGAAAGGAACCACATCATTAACTCTACCAATAAAAAAAGGTGAAAATCGTATAAAATTGGTAGGTTATAAAAAAGCAGATATTAATGTTGAATTACATATAGAAAAAGGTACATTTGAAAAAATAAGTTTTGATTAATGTACTTTATAAGATTAAATGAAATACCGCTTAAGAGAAGCCAGAAATGACTTCTCTTAAAAATTGATATATTATCAACCCTACTATAAAAGTTAAGCAAATTTAAGATAAAAAATCACAGATTCTTAAATTGCTTAACTACATTTCATGCTAATGTTCAACAAGCACCAAATACGCTTGATCTTGTATTAGATAAAAATTTAAATACATCTCATGTTAATGTTCAACAGACAAGATGATAGGCATTTCATTATAATATCTACATTTAAATACATCCTATGCTAATGTTCAACCATACTAAAATAGCCATTTCTTAATTTTAAGAATAGCATATAAGTATTGATTTTACAACATTTTCAAAAAAGTTTTCCAACCAATTCTTATTTTTTATAAAGGCATGACAAAAACCTATTCCAATCCTTATATATCAATAACTAGAATAGGCCTTAAATTTAAATTCACTTGGGAAAATTCAATTATATATAAGCTATATACTATGCTCATCAATGAAAATAAATTAAGCCATGAAATTAAATCAAGTCTTAAGAAAAATGGTGCATTATTTATACATTCATATAATAAAATATACAAAGAAGTTATTACAGAAATAATGAAAGATCACTTTACTATAACTGTTAATAGTAACATGCAGCTTTCTCATGGAAAATTTCTTTATTGTTGTAACAATATGAATTGGGACATCCTTGCAAATGCTCTATTCTAGGATAGAAACTTAAACTTTAATCATGCTACTGGCCACGGTGTTGAATATTTAATAGGCATCCATGAAGCACCAACTGGATTTAGGTGGCAATACCGTCCAAAGGAAATTCATCGCTTTGAAGAAGGTATAGTTATTACCGATGAACCAGAAATTTATATAGCAGGCTTACATGAAATACGTATTGAAAATGAACTCATTGTATGCAAAAGTGAAAATAATGGTTAAAAGAATATACTAGAGAAATTTAATAATTGTAGAAATTGAATAATTATAAATAATAGAAGGAAGGTATTTAATAATGTCTGAAAAAAAACAAAAACATCCTATTGGGTTATGGCTAGTAAATATCTCCATTGCATTACAAAGTTATGCAGCTTATGCAGTAGTCTCAATATTAATACTATTTTTAACAGCTGATGTTAGCAAAAATGGACTTGGTCTAAGTGTACCCAAAGCCGCTTCTATCATAGGTTTATATCAAGGTATAAACTATATGGGTTCCCTAGCTGGTGGATATATAACTGATAAATGGCTTGGTATTCAAAAATCACTAATATTAGGTTGTTTTCTAACTGCTTGTGGTTATTTAGCGCTATTTTTTGCCAAACCCAATATTGGTAGTGTCTGGTTAGGACTTATTATTCTAATTATTGCTGGTGCATTTTTCAAGGCACAAATTAGTAGCCTTGTAGGGGAACTTTATGACAAAAATGAATTTTCTAAAAAAGATGCTGCCTATAGCATATTTTATATGTTTATAAATATCGGTGCTTTTTTTGGACCTATAATTGCTGGTTTAATTTCTGATAAATGGTTCGCTAAAGTAGCAGCTGATGGTGAAATAGCAGCCTATGGTTATAAATACATTTTTCTTATG
This sequence comes from Clostridium sporogenes, assembly GCA_019933195.1. Classification (NCBI taxonomy): domain Bacteria; kingdom Bacillati; phylum Bacillota; class Clostridia; order Eubacteriales; family Clostridiaceae; genus Clostridium; species Clostridium sporogenes. Next base: position 43,002 of record CP082942.1, on the reverse strand, counting down.
TGTACTTTGATAATGATATTTATAGGTATCTTTATTTGGATTGTATCTCCTAAATGGCTAGGTGAGATAGGAAAATACCCAGTTTCCAAAGATAAAAAAACTTCCACAGAATCCGTAAGCACAAAATCAACAGAAAAAGTTAAAGCACAACCTTTGACATTATTAGAAAAAAATCGTATTAAAGCAATGTTTGTCATGTTTGTATTTGTCATTATATTTTGGTCAGCATGGGATCAAACTGCTACATCCTTCTCTTTACTTGCAAATAAACTTGTAAACAGAACTATCGGTGGATTTACAATGCCTGTACCTTGGCTTACTTCTATTAATGCAATCTTTTGCGTAGTATTGTCACCAATAATTGCGAATATATGGCTAAAACTTGGAAATAGTAAAAAGGGTGACTTATCAGTTCCTACTAAAATGGGCCTTGGAATGATTTTAACAGGTATTGCTTTCTTAACCTTAATAATAGGTATATCAACATTAGGTGGTGTTTTAGACGGAAGTAAACAAATGAACATACTTTTCATCATTGTGGCTTACTTTTTATTAACAGTAGGAGAGCTTTGCCTATCTCCAATTGGAATGGCAATGTTCAATAAATTAGCTCCTGCAAAATACGGCTCCCTAGCAATGGGTGCATGGTACTTAAGTTTCTTCTTTTCAAGTATAATTTCAGGAAAACTTGCAGGATTTACAGATACTCTAGGATATACCCAAATATTCAGCTTAATATCTGCAATTGTAATAGTATTTGGTATAATTCTAATTTTATTACGAAATGGATTATTAAAACTAATGTCTCTAGATGAATTAGATAAATAATAACATAAAACAGTATTACAAAAACAAAAACCTATCTTAAGCATTATATTTCAATGCTTAAGATAGGTTTTAAAGTTTGTTACGCCTTGGAAAATTTAATTTATGAAACTCCTTCTCCTATTCTGGAAGTAGTAAGCTACTCACACTAAATATGAGGTTTTAGTTTCTTGCTTAAATACTATATTGTTGATATTAAATGAACAATTCCTCCAGATAATAATGCTACTACAGCGCCTATTATAGTTCCAATACCAGCACCTTTTATATGATGCCATGGACTTCTATATTCTTTATCCATATCCTCTGTACCAGGTATTCTAGTTTTTTTACTGTGGCAAAAAATACATATATCTAAAACAATCATATCGTAAATATTTACTACAAAAAACAAAGTGAATACATGAATGTAAGCTTTTGAAAAACTTTTGGCTCCTGAAAAGTAGGCTACTACAGCTAAAATAATAGCAAATATGAAAACTACAATTATCTTTACTATTAAATGCTTTTTTTCTTTTTTCTGTATAGCATCTTTATATTGCGGTAGACTTTCTACTCTTTTTCTAATCTCTGTAGGATATGACATAATATGCTTGATTGGTTCCTTATATAGTGATGGTAAAATCATAAGTGTAAATAGTACACATGCAATAAAACATTCAATGGCTAAAATCATTTTCTCACCCCATTACATAAATAATTTAAATTTGCAAATAAACTATTCCTTATAATCATCAACATCAAATTCATAATTTTTATAATAATACTTACGATCTTCTTCTGTAATTTCACGAATAACTTTACATGGATTTCCTACTGCTATCATATTATCTGGAATGTCTTTTGTAACAACACTTCCTGAACCAATAACAACATTATTTCCAATATGAACTCCAGGATTTACAACAACATTTCCACCAAGCCATACATTATCTCCTATTGTTATATCAATGCCATATTCATATCCAGAATTTCGTGAGTCAGGATGTATTGGATGACCTGCTGTATACAAAGAAACATTCGGAGCAAATTGTACATTATTACCTATGACTACTTTTCCAACATCTAAGATTGTGCAATTGTAATTTGCAAAAAAGTTATCTCCAACTTCAATATTCTTTCCATAATCGCAATAAAATGGTACCTCGATATGTACATCTATACCTGCTTTTCCAATAATATCTTTTATTAATTTATGAATTTTTTCATGTTCATCTGGCAAACAATGATTATACTCATATATTTTCTTTTTATTCTCCATTCGTTCTTCTGGTAATCCATCTAAGCACGCTTTGTATGGAAGCCCTGCCAACATCCTATCTTTATGATTCATACTAGTCTCCACCTTCCATCTTTATATTAATATGCAAAATAAATTTTACTTTATCTTTTAACTTGCATTATCTAGTTTTGAAAGATCATTACTCATATAAACATTTTGAATATTTAAAGTAAATTTATTTTAAATTATATGAAATTTAATATATATATTTTATTAATGTTCAGCTTCACATCATTTTTGAATCACGACATTCATATTAAAAGTATGTGTTTATTATAATTGTAAGATCATGTGTATATCATATGGTTCTAACTTATATAAATCTTTATTTATCTCATTTGTTAATTTTGCCCCCATAGCAAAATAAAAATCTACTGTATTTTTAAAGGGTGTAGCAGATATATACATGCTTTTAGCATTTAATTCCTTTGCTTTTTTAGATAGCAAATTCACTATATTTTTACCTATACCCTTTTTACGATAATTATTACTTATATATAACATATCAAGTTTAAGTTGGTCATTATTTCTTCCAATAAAATTACTTTCTAAAGCCCCTAAACCTACAATTGTTTTATTGTGAAAGGCTCCATATATAGTTCCATTTCTATCATATATGTCTTCTAATCTATCAATATATTCATGAAGTTCTTTCAAGTTCCAGCCCTCAATATTATAAAATTCATTTACTATTTCAAGTTTGTTATCTCTAAAATAATAAACTTCATTTACATTTTCTTTTCTATCAATTTCACCTAATAGTGCAAGTTCTGGTCTTTCAAGTAATCTATAGTTCAAAATAATCAACTCACTTTCAAATAAAATTAAGCCTTGATTTGAATACACAAGTTAATGTCCAACTTTATAATATTTATGAAATATTATATAAAAAACACCATAAATTCGTTTATGAATAATACGGTATTTTAAATAAATATTGCTTTTAATAGTTTTTGGCTTCTTCTCTTGTCATCCAAAAATGAATACCCGTAGTGGAGTCCATCCATCGATTCTCATTAACATCTTTTACTTCTACCCATTCACCTACACGATAAACAAAGTTCTCATCTACTAAAGACCAAGCTTTCATATAACTTTCTTTATAGTCGAAACTTTTTATTGTAAGAACTTTTGCCTTATTACAACGACAAGAAGGTAAAGTTGCCGAAGTGCGTTTTGCATCTGCCGGTACTAGAAGCTACTAGAAGCTGTACTAAACGATCATTAAAGCACTTCTTATATGCAAGAAATGCTCCCTTCTCTGGACAATGTAAATGAAAGCATTTTGTATCCCCATCCAAAATAATACCATCTAATTTAGCATACTCTAATACTGCAGCATATAAATTTGCACCTTCAATGTTACAGCCAGTCATATCCACATATCGAAGCATTGCACATTCTAAATTTGAATGTCTAAAATTCGTCTTATGTACAGTACATTCATCAAATAATGCATTAAAAACACTGCTATACTCTAGATTTGCCTTATCAAACTTAACTCTATGGAATGCGCTCAAAGAAAAATCAATATTAGATAAATTCCAACTTGTAAAATCCATATCAAAAAATTCTATCTCTTTTAAAACAAGTCTTTCTTTTGGGTTTCTATTATCTAATATCTTCTTAAATTCCTCTTGCGATAATTTACGCATGATATTTTACTCCTTTTCTGTGTACGTAATTATATACATATTATGTTAATGTTCAACTGCAAAGTATATAATAGAAAATAATTTCGCAGATGAATTTAAATACATCTTATGTTAATGTTCAACCATAGTAAAATAGCCATTCCTTAGTTTCAAGAATAGCACATAAACATTGATTTTACAAGATTTTATAGAAAATTTTCCAAGTGATTTTATTTTTTCATAAACACATAATAAAAACCTATTCTATCCCTTATGTTTCAATAGCTTGAATAGGTTTGTAAATTTATTGTACCTGGAAAAATTTAATTAATAGAACTCTCCTACCCCTCTGTCAAAACAAGCAATTCACATCAAATTAAAGATCAGAATTCTCTGTTTAAATAAACCTCATGTTAATGTCTAACTTTACAATATTTTTGAATTACAACGTAAAAACACTGTAAAATTCAAATTTGAATAATACAGTGTTTTAATAAATCGTTCGTCTTTTCAGTTGTTACGTTAAAAATGAATATTCCGTATTATACTTTAGCCTCCACCCGTTCCTAAATTAATATACCAATACTTTACCTTACCAAAAATATACTTATAGTCTATATCATAATGGTCTGGACCGATAGCAGGATTATTACAAATGTATAGTGTACCATATTGTTTGTCAGGAATTGGTAGTTCAGAAATCTCTATCTTAAATGCTTTTATAAAATAACCTTTTAAAAATAGGTCTGTTCTTATAACTCTTTCAACAGTTGAATGAGTATACATATAAAATGATAATAAAATAGTACACGATAAGATTATTTTAACTGCCTTACTTCTCAATTTCCCTCCCATGGATTAATTCATCATATTTTACTATTTTAACTTAACTAATGGTAATTATATCATATTTACACTATCTTATATGGTTATTTTTGTAACAGAAGTAAAATATCTTGCTTTTTTAACACTGTATTATTCAGTTTTCAAATAACATTGTTCGTATTTCAAATTTCAATAGTTATGTCGCCTAATAATCATAATGTATCTTATCTTTATAATTAATTTGCCTAACTAATGCTAATTGTTTCTAATATACAAAACTCCACTTAACATCAAACCCACAGCTAAAAAAATCCAATTCTTATATATTACATAACCACTACATCCTAAGCATAACCAAATTAGGCTAGGTGCTATATTTTTATCTTTCTTGTTCTTTTTTGCCACTTCAACACCTCCTAAAATAAATAATCTTTGCTGCATATTTTATTACAATTATACACAAATATATCCATTAATTATATATAATTTCTTAACACCGTATTATTCAATTTTCAAAGAATATTATTTGTATCTAAATTTTCAAAAGTTACACCGCCTTTATTTCACATTATATACGAATTTAAATACACATTATGTTAATGTTCAATTGTACAATTGAAATATAAAATAACAATGCCATAAAATTTAATTATTAATAATACGGTATATATGTTAAATCATTAATAATATGCTATGATTTATATATTAATAAATATAATGAAATTTAAGACAAACTTATTCAATTTAAGGGGGATAAATAAAATATGGAACACGAAATAAGCATAAAAAATATAGATACTAAAAAAAGAAATGGTTTCGAGGTTACAATATTTTTACTTATTACCTTCGGTATGTCTATACTATTTGGATTTCTTATATATTTAAATATATATAACAATGCATTTGTAATAGCATTATTCATGATGTTAGTACCTGCAACTGGTGTTGCTTTTGCAAAAGAGTTAAATCAAAAAAATGAAAATCCAACTCATGTTTTACATTATTTATTAATAGGAAACTTTTGTTTATTTTTATGTATGATTATTTTAAGGATATTTGGAATAGCTAGTGATGATGCAATAAATGCATTAATAGGTCTTGTAACTCCCCTTATCAGCATTATGGTTTTATTTTATACATGGTATAAATGTCCTCTCTTAGATCCCTTTACTAATATTAAAAAAGTAGTTATTCCTATTTTAATATTTTTATTTATTATCACCATAGGCTTAATTGTAATGTCAAAGGGAGACAATATAAGCTATGCCGATCTAATTAGGGATATTTTTTTAATTATTCCTAATCTTATTTCACAAAGTGTATTATTTTTTGGAGAAGAATACGGTTGGAGAGAATTTTTACAACCATTATTACAAAAAAAATTTGGAAAACGAATTGGTGTTATTTTATTAGGGATTATTTGGCAATTATGGCATATACCATTTTATTTCCCTGACATCAATTGGAATATAAAAATGTTGTTATTAAGATTTTGTTATTTAATAGCTCTCTCTATTTTTATGGGTTATATATATATGAGATCATACAATGTATGGATGTGTGTACTAGTTCATATTATTAATAATACTATTTTCGGACACCTCTCAGATAATAATTCTAAAGTTTACTTAGTTTTATTAGTTCTATCATTTATTTTATCATTATTTATTTTTTCTAAGGAATATAATCAAAATTGAAAAAATCTTTAATAGTCAATTAGACTACCCATTCATATACTAAAGAAGATTCTAAATTATTTTTTCAATTAATTGATATTAGGTATAATAAAAAAATATAATTTTGATAATTAACATAAGTTATAATCTTGAAATCACATTTTTATGACCCTATTATTACTAACACAATTTCAAATAAAATTTCACATCATTCTCATATCATTCCTATTAACGAACATTACATAGCTTAAAAAATCATTTTTACAATACCTTCAAAATGCAATATAAAAACACTGTAAAATTCAATTTTAAATGATACAGTGTTCTAGTAAATTGTTCGTATTTTTAATTGTAACTTTAAATAACAAAAATATAAATTAAATCAATCTCTACCCTCTTGGATAGTACATGATTATTAAAACTCCAATAAGTGCTATAAATCCTCCGATTAAATCAAATTTATCTGGGAGAACATTATCTATTTTCCATCCCCATATAATTGAAAGAACAATAAATATTCCACCATATGCTGCATATACTCGTCCAAAATTAGAACTCGGTGGTTGCAATGTTGGTATTACTCCATAAATAATTAAAGCTATAGCTCCAATTAAGCCATACCATATATTCTTACCATCTCTTAACCATAACCATATAAGATATCCTCCACCTATTTCAAATAATCCAGCTAATACAAAATAAAATATAGATTTAAGTAACTCCATAATTAATTTCTCCTTTGTTTTTTAAATCAATAGATATTTTATTACTATTCCGACTTAAGCATTTATAATTTTATCATTTAATAGAAATTAACTCTACAAATTTTCAGTCGTTTCAAATTATATGCAAATTTAAATACATCTTATTTTTCTATAGTAGAAGTAACTATCACTTTCCATATTGGGTTGCTTATGTCCTATAGGTGTTCTTTTTTCAAATAATTCAAAGTCACATTTCTCCGCAAGACGGCAAGAAGGTATATTTGCACAATCGATAGTCAATATAAGATACTTCACATCTGATACACTAAAACACCAATTGACCAAAGCATTCACAGCTTCTTTTGTATATCCTTTTCTCTGATATTTTTCTGACATAAAATAGGCTACTTCAACTTCATTTAATGTATCCTCAAGTCCCATGCCAACCATTCCAATCATTTCATCTGCATTAGGTAATGCAATAGCATATCTTTTATTCTCATAAATATCTGTTGAATTTTTTTGTGTTTGATGCCAATCAATATATCCCCAATATGATTCTGGTGAATCACCATTTTCTGCCCAATCAGGCATAAATCGAAAAATATTTTTTTCTCTAATAATCCTATAAAGATTTTCGGCGTCTTTCCGCTCAAAATCTCGAATTATTACATGCTTTGTTTCTATTCTCATGGTATATATATCTCCCCCCATCATACATAAATAATCATTATTTTAAATGATAGCAGCTTCCCTATCAGTACAACAATCTCATAAACTTTTCTGAACCAAAAATACACTATACTGCTTAATACAGTTAGTTCATTTTAAAATACATGCATGATTAATCTCCCTCAAAATTACACCATGACTTATAAGTATTCTTATATTTGTATAAAAATTCAAAAATATTTAAACACAGTATTATTGAATTTTCAAATAACATTGTTCATACAACCATTTCCAATATTTACGTCATATTTATTTCAATTATAGACAAGTCTAAATGCATCCTATATTATTGTTCAACATCTCGCACTATAGTATTGAGCAGAAGTTTTCTTTTGTGGTTATTTAAATTTCTAATGGTATTAGAAATTATACTAAAGGATTCTTAAGCTTTAGATTGTTCAAACAAGTACTTTTCTACTTCATGCTTAGTCAAATACTTTATTTTAGTATGTGGAAACTCTTCATATTTCTCTTTTATATAAATAGGCTCCATTGACTCACAACTTTTATCTTTGTTCTTACCAAGGTATATTTTTAAATCTTCAATACTTGCAAATATTTTATATGATTTTCTACCTTTACTATTAACTAATTCATAAATTCCACAAGGATTTTTCATTGTAAAATCAGCAGTTCTTAAATATAACTTTGCTATTTCTAAGGATTTAAATGGGAAATTCCATCTCTGTACCTTTCTCTTTTCATCTTTGTCAATACAGATACATCTACCACAAGTTCCACAAATATATTGTTCATGATTTTCTAAACATTCTTGTGGTTTTAGCAATGGAGTAATACGACTTTCTTGGCTATAACATTCTTTACATATACCCATATTAATCTTCCTTTCAAATTAATATTTAAATTATTGAAATCTGTCACTAATCAAAATCATTTGCTGATTATTCATCCTCTAAATCAAATTCCTCTTCACTAATTAGATTACAAATAAACTCTTTAAAATTATCTGCTAATTTAGTTATTGCATAATCATATTCCTGATCAATATGTACAACACTCGGTTCTCCTTTAGGTCCGCATTCCCTATAATCTAAAAATATCATATCATGCCCAGCTGATGGACAATCAGCTATTGCAACCCCAATATCAGGATATTCCCACTCTTCAATCCAAAATCTACTTCCAAATTCTCCACACAATGAACATGATTTATCTAGAGCAATACTAAATAATCCTGTTATGCCTATATGGTCTTCTACCCAGCTTGTAGGAGTTTCTGTACGAATAGCATCTTTCTTGAGAAGTCCTCCATTATGAATTCGCATTAACTCTATATATGATTCAGGCAATTTATACAATATCTTCTGCTCTACCTTTTTTATTATTTCATCTGTAGGATAGTCAGACATATATTCTTTATATGAATAATCACAATCATTCCAAAGGTTTTTCAATATATTATCATCAAACATAACTACTCAACTCCTAAATAAATTTATGCAAATTATAAAAATCTTTTAGATATGCTTTTCGTTCCTGTGGTAATGCTGTTTTCTTAACACCTTGAATTGCTCCTTCCAATGCTAATAATCTATGAATACATGCAGAAGCATCAATCTCTTGTATTTTTAGCCATGCTTGTTCTGTGCCAATAGCTTTTAATTCATTATAAGTAAATATACCTATTTTATTTAACTGCCCTTCAACTTCTTTTCCTATATTAGGTAGTTTTGATAATTCTCCCATAATAAAACTCCCTTCAAATTACTCTTTTATAATGCTCAACAATTATTACTCTTTTTGGAATTAATACTATCCCTCAATAGAAAAATTGCGAATAAAATCCTATACAAAATATTAGAATAATAATTGTAATTCCACTTATAATTCTTTTCATTTTTTGACATGCCTTTTCCTATATTACTTATCTCAATTTAGATATATTAAATTAATTCCACTATTTTTTACTGCTCCAAAATTTATAGAGCTTATGAATTAAATCAATCTCTATCCTCTTGGATAGTACATGATTATTAAAACTCCAATAAGTGCTATAAATCCTCCTATTAAATCAAATTTATCTTGGAGAACATTATCTATTTTCCATCCCCATATAATTGAAAGAACAATAAATATTCCACCATATGCTGCATATACTCGTCCAAAATTTGCACTCGGTGGTTGCAATGTTAGTATTACTCCATAAATAATTAAAGCTATGGCTCCAATTAAGCCATACCATATATTTTTACTATCTCTTAACTATAACCATATAAGATATCCTCCACCTATTTCAAATAATCCAGCTAATGCAAAATAAAATATCGATTTAAGTAAATCCATAGTTAATTTCTCCTTTGTTTTTAAAATCAATGCATATTTTATTGCTATTCCAACCCAACCATTTATAATTTTACCATTTAATAGTTCTTGGCTTCTTCTCTTGTCATCCAAAAATGAATCCCCGTAGTAGAGTCCATCCATCGATCTTCATTAAAATCTTTTACTTCTACCCATTCACCTACACGATAAACAAAGTTCTCATCTACTAAAGACCAAGCTTCCATATAACTTTCTTTATAGTCGAAACTTTTGATTGTAAGAACTTTGGCTTTATTACAGCGACAAGAAGGTAAAGTTGCCGAAGTGCGCTTTGCATCTGCTGGTACTAGAAGCTGTACTAAACGATCATTAAAACACTTCTTATATGCAAGAAATGCTCCTTTCTCTGGACAATGTAAATGAAACCATTTTGTATCTTCATCGAAAATAATACCATCCAATTTAGCATACTCTAACACTGCAGCATATAAATTTGCACCTTTAATGTTACAGCCAGTCATATCCACATATCGAAGCATTGCACATTCTAAATTTGCATGTCTAAAATTCGTCTTACGTACAGTACATTCATCAAATAATGCATTTAAAACACTACTATGCTCTAGATTTGCCTCATCAAACTTAACTTGATGGAATGCACTCAAAGAAAAATCAATATTAGATAAATTCCAACTTGTAAAATCCATATCAAAAAGTTCTATCTCTTTTAAAACAAGTCTTTCTTTTGGGTTCCTATTCTCTAATATCTTCTTAAATTCCTCTTGGGATAATTTACGCATGATATTTTTCTCCTTTTCTGTGTACGTAATTCTACATCTCTCACATATACTTTGCCAAACTGCATTAATTCCTTCTTAAATGCATACCTTCAGCACAACCATCTAATATATTCCCATTATATTTAATAGACAATAGAACAAATAGAAATCACTTTTTCTTTATATGCATCCCTACAAGCATACCACCCAACATTCCAAAGCATATACCATAAGTAAGAGAACTGTGCCCAAATGTATGCATAAGTGATGAACCTATTGCTGTACCAAAGCACATCCCTAAACTCATTCCAATTGACATATAATTTTCTTCTGTATTTTCTTCTTTTTTCTCGATATTTTGATTTTCTTTAATATTTCTTTTTTTATTTTTCTTATTAATATTGTTTAGCATCACTACAATTATAATTCCAATAGCTAGCAGTGGTAAAATCATGAAAATAAATTTAGTCATAGCCTTCCTCTCCTACACCCTAGTTCAATTTACAATATAATCAAATTGTGTACAAATTTAAATATATTTCATATTATTATTCAACCGATTGTAAAAACCTAGGTTAGCATAATTTTGTGATTTAAATACATCTTATGTTACTGTTCAACAATAATAAAATAGCCATTCCCTATTTTTAAGAATATCATACACCCATTGACTTTACAATGTTTTGTAGAAAGTTTTCCAAGTGATTTTGTTTTTTCATAAATACATAATAAAGATCTATTCTAAGCCTTGCATTTCAATAGCTAGAATAGATTTTAATTTTAAATTCACTTGGAAAAATTTAATTAGATATAAAATATACGCTATGATTATTAAGATTTTCTATTTTATCTAATCTAATAAGTAATTCACTTTTATATAATCAATCCATTTATTTTGAAGTTCATCTTTGGTTATACCAAAAACCACTACAAAACTATTTGGTGACTTTATTAAGTTATGCAACTTGTTATAACCAAATAAATTGATTATTGATTCTATTATTGTATATGAGTATTGATATCCATTACGTTTGAAAAATGTTTCAAAAAACATCCTTCGTACTCCTACTTTTAATAGTTACATCGCAAATTATCTAAATTAAGAACTAAAAAATACCGTATATTCACTTTTCAATAATACGGTATTTTAATACGTTATCTATTTTTCACTAATAATTCCTAATTAATAAACTAGAATTTGGCGAACACTGACTATGCTTATACTATCCGACTATTCTTTTTGTCGTATATCACAACAGTTATAATTGAAACAAGAATAATCACAGCATTTGCAACAATAGTTCCCGCCCAATTCATAGTCATGGTGCCAAAGATTGGAGATACCCCATTAAACATAGTATGGAATAATACGCACATAAATACACAGCCTTTTCCTGATATTTTGTAGATTGCCCCGTTAAAAAACCGAAACGCTATGAGTTGAACTGCAAACATCCAAAAGTTTATGAGTGCCTCTCCATGATTAGTTCCTGGAATGAAAAAGAGAGGTATGTGCCAAAACATCCAAATAATTCCAACAACAATAGAAGATAAAACAAATCCATATTTTTTGTCAAGCTCAGGCTGCAATATATACATCCAACCGGCTTCCTCCAATCCACCGATAATAAGGCCACCAGGTAGAGAAAGGAAGAACGTATAAAATGGAAGCACCCTTTCCGTGTATCCTGAAACTGCAATATGTATCAAAAAATACAGTGCAAGTCCTGCAACGACAAACAAATAGGGAAATATGTTATTTGGAGCGTAGAAAACAGTTTTCAACCATTCCTTAAAATCTGCTATTTTGTTATTCTTCTTCAGAACCATATATGAAGCAATAGCGGGTGACAAAATATAGATTGCAAAAGGAATATTCATCCCGAATTGCTGTAAGGAGTGAACCCAATTGTAAACCGAATATCCGAATTTCCCAAGAGCAATCAAAACACCTGACACAAGATAGGCTATGCAAAATGTCAGCATTGTAAATTGTACTATAATTTTTTTATCTGTCATGATTTCTTCACCTCGCGTTTTGAAGTATACATTAAATTTTAATGGATGGATGCTTTGACTTTTATCACCTAATGTTTGATTTCTGCTAATTCAAAGTTGTGCTCGCAAAAATAATCCCTATTACAAATTTCAATTTATTTATCTAACCTAAATAAATTATAACATATATATGTACCGTATTATTCAATTTTCAAAGAACATTATTCGTACTCTATATTTCATTAATTACGTCGCCTTTTATTTCATATTATGAGCTACACACATTAAAAACAAGACAATAAACATATTGGCTTGAGGGCATACTATTCATTAGCATAACCTATTGAAAAGAAAAATCTATACTTTTCTGTGAATTACCATTATAATATTAAATGCTGTTTACCATGCAAATTTAAAAATGGAGGTGTCGAATTGAAAAAGATTAAATTACCAAACAGACCTGTTGGCCCCTTTCCTACTATACTTGTAGGAGCAGACGTGAATGGAAAGCCTAATTATGTTACTGTAGGTGCATGCGGAGTAGTAAGCCTTAAACCAGTGCTATATGTATCTCTTAAAGATAGTCACTACACAACTTTAGGTATTAAAGAAAATGGTTACTTCAGTGTGAACATACCTTCTGCGGACTTGGTTCAAAAGACCGATTATTGTGGTATGGTATCAGGGCATAAAACAGACAAGTCTAATTTATTTACATCCTTTTATGATAAACTTGGAAAAGCACCAATGGCTGAAGAATGCACGATGAATTTTCTATGTAAAGTTATTCAAACTATTCCTGTCTTTGATTTTCAAATGTTTTTAGGAGAAATAGAGGCTGTATACATTAATGAAGAATGTATGACAAATAATCAGCCTGACCCATTAAAAATTAACCCACTAATGATGATGGGGTCAAATTATTATGATTTAGGCAAAGATGTAGGTACTTTATTTAAATCAGGTCTAGAAATATTCCCTAAATAATTAAATAAGGACTATCCACATATTTGTTGTCATATATGTGGATATTTATCTTTTTAGCTTAATAATGTACAAGCTAATATTCTCACCAGTAGGCTAGAATTTGACACTCACTTTTTATTAGGTCTTCTTTTGATAAGCAACAATTTTTCTATATCTGCAAATAAAGAAGTATCTATTAATTCAAACATCATCCATTTTCCGTCATGATAGGTCTTGGTCTCATCATAGATTTTTTGTAATTCAATGGAATAATTTTGTTTATCTGTTTCAAATTTTGTCCGTTCATATTTTCCCAAAATAACCATGAATCCTAAGCAATTTTCTTTCGCATATAATGCACAAAGTGTTTTTCCACCTCTGCGATATTTGTACTCATATTCCCATGCTTTACCTTCATTGTTCCATAAATGTTCCATGTCATATTTTTCTTCAATCATGTCGCATAATGCTGTCCAAACTTCAAATAATGGTTTTCCCATTAGAGCAATTAAATCCTCACTTGTGGGTACTTTATCCAACATCTTTAAGTCTCCTTTCAAATTAGAGTTTACAATGAAATCCAATATACATACATTGGCTTTTTATCTATATATAATTTTTCCTCGGTTCTTATTCCGCTACATCGCTCAATGGTTTTAATTGAGGCTATATTGTCGGAGTAGCAACCAAGCATAACTTTCTCTAGTCCTATTCTCCTCTCAAATCCAAGTGCCATTTTTAGCATTTGTGTAGCATAGCCTTTACGTCTCTCAGAAGGACGGACAGAATAACCAATGTGTCCTCCGAATGCAGCAAGGAAATCATTGTTGATGTTATGCCTGATATCAATTATACCTATAATACTATTATCGGTCTTTCGTATTACAAAAAACGTATTGGCAACAACCCAGTCACTTCTCACAGTTTTAGGAGAGCTGTTGTTTAATGTGTTGACAAGCCAATTATCATATGTCATTTGGTCAAGTAATGCACTGCCATTAATAACTCTTTCTCCACAATCAAAAAATTCTTGTTTAAATGCTTCAGCCTGATTTTTGTACTGCTCAGTTGGTGCTCTGAATTCAAGAATTTCCATATTAATCACCTCAGTAAATTTACTATTTATAATACTCAACCTTATCTTAGAATTTATCCATTGCATTTCCTTGCACGAACAATTATTACATCTGGTTTTTCTTTAACTCCAAAGGATTCCTCATAAAAGCCATCAATTACAAAACCACTTTGAAAACATAGGTTAAATATGTCTTGTAATGAACGATGATAGTAGCATTGTAACAGTGGCTGACCTAAAATAGCCTCACCAGTATAACTATTAGCAGTCAAATATTTTTCTGTCAAAGTCACAAAACAAGGGTGTTGTGTAGCAAATACAAATATTCCATCTTCTTTAAGAAGACAATTTACACATTGAAACAAGTTAGATATATCTGAAATATCCATAAGAGCCATATTAGATACCGCTTTGCTATATGGTTTTTCCTTTTTAAGCGAGAGAAGTTCCTCTTTATTTGTTGCATCTATAACATGAAACTCAATTTTATCATTATACTTATATTGTCTTTTTTCTGCCAATGTAATCATTTTAGGGCTGTAATCAAAAGCAACAACCTCTGCTCCTTTTTCTGCAATATAGGCAGAATAATTTCCATTTCCACAGGAAATATCAAGTATAAAATCATTTTCTTTGATATCAAGCAATTCACTTACTTTTGGTCTTATAACTTCTCTGTGAAATTGATTTGACTCATCACCCATACAATTATCCCAAAACTCAGCATTAGATTCCCAAGCCTTTAAACTATCTTCAACTGAATGTTCACTCATAATTAACCCCCTTTATTCAAATTCTAATTTTGGCTCACCGTCTATGGAATTGCACCATTTTTAAAGTTATCATACCATTGCGCCATTTTTTCATCACTGTCAATCTCTAATATTTTAAAATCCTATATTTCTAAAAGTTCTTTTTGTTTCTTTTTACTAAATCTAGATAGCACTAATTAATAAGACTTGTCCAACATATCTTTTAATAATTCATCTGGCACATTTCCATTAGATTTAACCGAATTCCAATGTACTTTATTCATATAATATCCTGGTATAATATCCTCATATTGTTGTCTAAGAAAATCCCCTTCTGTTGGCTCCAATTTTAAAGTTATATAATAAGGTTTATCATCTTTATCTAAGCAAATCGCCGCAAACATTTTGTTTCCTAAGGAATAACGTATCCAATTCCAATCTTTCTGTAAGTCTTTAGACACACCACTTTTTTTTAACAAATATTCATCTATCCATTGATATTTCATATAGTATCCCCCTCACTCCATTTTCTACACTGTTTAATGCCTTTTCCGTTATCCCCTTGTTCCTTATCATATGCAAATTTATTAAGTAGTTCACATGTAAACTTCTCACAAGTTCCCCAGTGTTTATTTTCTTTTGATTCACAACATGATTTTACAGGACATTTTTCTCACCAAAAATGTTTTTCAATATTAACACATCCACTACATCCTATTTGATCTTTGTACTCACATGCACTACATAATATTCCACATCTAGATTCTATTTCGTTAATTCTATTTTTAATTATGATATCCCCCATAAATTACTATTTATATTTATGCTAATTATAAAAATCTTTTAAGTTTGCTTTTCGTTCTTGCGATAAGGCTGTTCTGTGCCAATATCTTTTAATTCATCATAAGTAAATATACCTACTTTATTCAACTGACTTTCAACTTCTTTTCCTATATTAGGTAACTTTGATAATTCCCCCATAATAATCTCCTTTCGAATTACTAATTATCTGTATGTATCATAGGAATAATTTTCACTTCACTTTATCTTATTATCATGAATCAATTATAACATATTTTGTAAATATAATATTATTTAATCTTACAAATACACAGGCTAATACAGCATATTGCAAATATGTGTATATTGGATTGTACTTTGTTCTTACACATATCAAAAAAAATACAACTAGTAATAATGCAGGCATAATTTTTACAATCATCTATACCTTTAAACTAATGTTATTTTTCATAATACTCCCTCCTAAGTGATATATTTGTAACTCATGTTGTAAATATATCACTTGACTTTTTGTTTATCAATAAGAATGTAAACTATTTCTAACTTTCATATTATATTACGACGTAGAAACACCATAAAATTCAGATTTGAATAATACGGTGTTTAAAATAATTATTCGTTTTTTATTGTTTGACATTAAATTAGAAAGTAATTCCATAACTTAATATAAAATTACATTATCTCAACTCTGGGAATTCTAATTTATCTAAAGATTGTATAAATAACCTTTACTTCGTAGTTATTTACAACTATGACTTAACTCATAAGGAAAAAAACAAATTAATAAATTCTATGCTAAATATATGGTTTGGTAGCAGATTGAGCCTCTTGCCTCATTGATTTCAATAAAGATAACCCAATTTCTCTTGCAGCTATTACTGATTGTCTAACAGCATCCGAATCTCCAGTAACTGTTATAATTACTTCGTTTGTGTGTGCTGTTCCTGAATCTGGACTTGCATATGTTACCATCTCAATATTTGCAGTTTTCATTGCTGTATCTGCCATTACTAAACCGATACCAGCTGGAGCACCGGCAATTATCCCAAAAGCTTTTCCAATTGGTGCACCAAATGCTTTTTCTGATGCCAAGCTTGCTCTTGCAGTATATGAAAGCTCCAAGTGTCCTGAATCACATGCATAAACATCTCCAAAAGTTCTATCTAATTCTTTAAGAACAATTTCTACTGCTCTTCTTACATCTGTTACATCTTCTGCTGCCAGAATGATTGAGCAACCATGTCCTGCTCCACCTTTTGTATCTCTTGGCATTTCAATCTTTACTACTTCTGTATTAGTAGCTTTTACAGCCTCATCTGCTGCCATAATATGTGGCCCTGCACCTATTCTTGCGCTAATTATTCCTATAGATCGATATTTTTTATCTAATCCCATTTTTTCATGAAGAGAACAATCAACATTAGCTATAACTAAGCCGATGGTATCTCCAATTGCTGTTCCTACAAATTCTGTTATGGATGATGGTGTATTCATTGTTAGTACCTCTCTTTTCTACCACATTCTTATTTTCACTTACTTAAGCAACTTCCTTAGTAAGAGCTTTTTCTACTACTTCTTATATAATTTTGTTCAAAATATATAGTTAGATATTCCTTACTTCTTGGATATATCTTATTTGAATTACTGATTTTACTAAAGGTAATTATATCATAATTTTCATTAGTAAAGATAATTGCCTTTCCAAATATATAGAAGTTTCCTGCAAGTTAACTTTTTCTACTAAGATCAACAAATCTATTTACAGGGAATAAAGCAACACATAAAATATTATTAGAGGTGATAAATTTGAGAGGGTTAAATATAGGTAAATGCATTATTCATAAGAGAAAATGAACGATATAATCTACTTGTTAAAAAATTGAAAGAAAAGTTAGGTGAAAAAAGTGAATGCAATAAATATAGAAAATCTAAATAAATCTTATGATGGGCAAACTAATGCCCTAAGCAATATAAGTCTAAGTATACCAAAAGGTGAAATCTTTGGCTTTCTTGGTCCTAATGGTTCAGGAAAAACCACTACAGTTAGAATCCTTAACAGAGTTCTTTCAGCAACATCAGGATATGCTGAAATTTTAGGAATACCTGTGGGGAAAAATAATCTTGAGATCCATAAATTATGTGGAGTTATGACCGAAAGTTCCTCCTGTTATGAAAATCTTACTGCTAAAGAAAATCTAATATTCTTTGGGAAAATGCATGGAATTGAGGAAAAATTGCTTAATGAACGTGCTAATTTTATATTGAAAAGACTTGAGTTACTAGATGTAAAAGATAAAAAGGTAAAATCTTTTAGCACAGGAATGAGAAAGAGAATTTCTTTAGCTATAGCATTAATTCATGATCCTCAGATTTTATTTCTTGATGAACCTACTTCTGGTTTAGATCCAGAAAATGCACTAAATGTTACAAAACTTATAAAAGAACTTGCAGCGGAAAATCAGGTTACAATCTTTCTTTGTACCCATCAATTAAAATATGCCGAAGATATTTGTACACTATATGGTTTTATAAACAAGGGCAATATTCTTGGGTTAGGTACATTTGATGAACTTGCTTCAAGGAAAAATGCAGCCCTTAAATTAAAAATTAGAGGGAAAAATATTTCTAAAGAATTTGGATTTATCCATGAAGGTAATGATATATATAACAAATCCGTTTCAGGAGATAAAGAGGTAAATACTCTAATACAAAACATACTGACAAGTGGTGGAGAAATTTATGAGGCTATACAGCAGAAATGGTCTTTGGAAGAACTGTACTTTAAATATATAAAAGGTACATCTGATGATGTTAAATTATAGTTAAGGAGTAGTTAGAATATGAATAAAAATGAAAAAGCATTGATACATAAAGATATAAATGAAATACTAAGTTCAAGACGGGTTATTATTCCTATGACTATTGTACCCATTGTTTTGATTGTAATCATACCCCTAGCAATATTGATAGGTGCGAACTATGTTGGAAATGATTCAAGTATGTTTACACAGATAGCTCCTCTTATAAAAAAATTGCCTTCTGAATATAAAGCATATACTCCAGCCCAACTTTTAATAAAAGTAACGCTAAACTTTATGTTTCCATCATACTTTCTTATAATTCCGATAATGTGTTCGGGAGTTATTGGAGCCAGTAGTTTTGTGGGAGAAAAGGAACATAAAACTCTAGAATCTTTACTTTACACACCAATATCCATGGAGCAACTGCTTAGATCCAAGATTTTAGGTGTTTTTGTGCCCTCTTATATAATTACTTTGATTTCATTTATAGTATTTGGCATCATATTTAATGTAGGTGGCTTTATCTATTTTGGAAAACTTATTTTCCCTGATGTAAAATGGCTTATAATAATACTTTGGATTTCACCTGCAATCAATTTATTATCCTTAATATTCACTGTGATGGTATCGGCAAAATCAGAAACTTTCCAAGAAGCACAACAAGTAAGCGGCCTTCTTGTCATTCCAGTGATTCTTATATTAGTGGCTCAAATGACAGGTGTACTTTTACTCAGCAAAGTTGTAATGTTTATAGGTGGTAGTGTTCTCTTCATACTTGATTATATATTGATAAAGAGGATTTCCTCTAAGTTTATTCCTGAGAAATTAATTTAAATATATATTATTGGTCTTTTAATTTTGTTCTTCACATAATTAATTCTTGTGTTCTTTCACTAAAGAGTACAAGTAAATCTACTGAAAAAATATCATTTAAAAGGAATACACAGAAAATACAAGTATCTTAGGTGCTAGTTTGAATATTATGTTTAACATATGAGAAAATAGCCAAATGTTTTAAGCAGAGAATATTATGACTATATTCTCTGCTTATTATGTTAAAAAAATCTATATTCTGCTATATGGTTATATTAGTTTCATTGTTAAATGTCTAGATTATGATCAATATGAAATATTATTTTCCAACTTGGAAACCGTATTTCAAAGGATCATTGTCATCTATAATATAGGTAGATATACCTGTTAAATAAGCACTACCTGTAATCTGTGGAATAACTGCAGAAAATTCACCAACTTTTGATTCTTCTTTAATAACACCCTTGAATGTTGTTTTGATAAAACTTTCGTATACGAATGGTTCACCGATTCCAATTTTACCCCTTTTATAAAGAGTCGCTAGTTTTGCACTTGTCCCGGTTCCACATGGAGAACGGTCTGCCATATAATCACCAAAGATAACTACATTTCTCATATCACATCCTGGTGTAGATGTTGGGCAGTATAATTCTGCTAAATCTACAGATGTAATATCAAGTTCTGGATGTTGGATTTTATTTTCTTTATTTGCATTCTCAATTAGCTTCATACCAAACTCTGTAAGTTCAGGAATATTTTCAGGTATTATGTCAAGTCCAATCTGAGTCACATCACATAAAGCAAAAAAACTTCCACCGAAAGAAATATCATATGTAATTTTCTTTCCGTTTATAACTGTTTCTAAGTTTTCTTTATAAAGAAAAGCTGGTACATTTGTAAGAGTAACATTTACAACTTTTCCTTCCTTTACTTCTGCTTTTGTACGGATTAATCCAGCAGGAGCATCAAGAACAACTTCTGTATAGGGTTCTTTTGCTTCTACAAGACCAGCTTCTATAATAGCAGTAACGGTACCGATGGTACCATGTCCGCACATATTTAAATAACCACCTGTATCCATATAGATAACACCATAATCTGCTTCTGAATTAATTGGTTTTGTCACTATGGAACCGAACATATCATGATGTCCACGTGGTTCAAACATTAGAGCTTTTCTATATTCATCACAGTGTTCTTCTAAATATTTTTTCTTCTCAATCATAGTGTTTCCTGGCATCTCAGGGAATCCTGACAATATTACACGAGTAAATTCTCCTACGGTATGAGTATCAACAGCAACAAAATTTTTTTCATAAATACTTAAATTTACATTTGGTTTTAATTCCATACATATTCCTCCCCTTAGTTATAAAATATTGTTATGCAACAATATTTTATAACTAAATTTTAGAAAAGTCAATGATATATAGTAGCTGGAAATTAAAATAGAGATATGATATCCTATACCTGAATACAATGAAAAAATATGAGGTGCAGCATGATAAACGAAGAGAAGAAATATATAAAAGATGCATCTATGCCTTCTGATCTGAAGTATTTAAACAGAAAGCGTATTTTGCAAATGATACGAAATGAACAAGTTGTATCGATAAATGACATAAGTGAAGCTACAAAAATCAGTCGTCCTACAGTAAAAAAAGCAATTGAAAGTTTTGAAGAAAAGGGGCTTTTGGTTTCGGCAGGAAAAGGATCTTCTACAAATGCAGGTGGAAAACGTCCAGAATTATATACATTTTATTGTGAAAAATTTATTTTGTGCATATATTTAGAGGCAAAATACATTCATTTTGCAATTTTAAATATGAAAAATGAGTGTATTCGAGAAAAAAAAGTTCCATTTCATTATGAAGATATTTTCGAGAAATTTCAGGACATCTTAAAAAATAATATATATATTTTTTTAAAGGAAGTAGAAATTTCCTTTGAAAGCTTGTACGGAATCAGTCTGGCAATGGAGGGTATTATAGACCGTAATCATGGGATTGTACGATTCTGTGCATTAGCACCAGAATGGGAAAGAAATATTCCTATAAAAGCTTGGTTGGAAGAATTATTTCCAAAACAAGTGATTATTGTAGAGAATCTTGTGCGCATTGCAGGTAATTCCCTTCTTTTACAAGAAGAATACCGTAATAAAAGAATGGTGATTATATATACTGAGGAAGGTATTTCTGCATGTTATATAGACAGAGAAGTTCTTACTGGCAGAAATGCATTAATTGGTGAAATAGGACACATGACAATTGATTATAGCGACAAAGAATTATGTTCTTGTGGGAGCAAAGGATGTTTTGAACGAATGGTCAGTGAAAGTAGAATACAAAAGAAATTAAAAGAAAATCCGGAAAAATTATCTTATTCTACTATGAAGCAGTGGATTAAATCAAATGATCTTATATGCCATTTGTTTGAGGAAGCTGATAAAGAGGATGAATTAGCAAAAGAGGTTGTTAGTTATCTTGCAGAAATGTTTTCTTTAATGTTAAAAAATGTAGCCATTAATTTTGACCCAGAAATTATTATAATACAAGGAAAATATGCTTATGCGGGAGAGTATTTTAAAATAGAACTTAAAGAAGCAAGAAAAAAAGCTAAGTTCTTTCCAGAAGAAACAGCCTCCAAATTATATTATGATATACGTTCTCTAAAAGAATTACAAATACTTGGCGGATATCAAGAACTGTCAAAAATATTTTTTGAAAATCCAGAACTTTATAAAGGAAATACAACAGAATAAAGTAAAATAAAGTGTGTAAGTTACGATTAACAAACTTATTCACTTTATTTTATTTTAACATCTTATTATTTAAGTCCGTTATATTTATCAGTATCATATTTTAATAATAATTGTGTTAAATGCTCTGCATTCCCCTTCTCCTTATCAATTATTGAACGTAATATATAGATAAGATACTTTCTAAATATCGTTCTACAGGATGACAGCTTCAAGCTCTCCTTTTATGTCTTCTCTTACATTATTCAAGATTACCTGTTTATCAAAGTTTGGTGTTAGATTTATTAACTCATCCATTCTGTAACTTCTCTCCATGGCTTACGTGGACGTGGATAAGGAGATTGATTTACATATCCTATAGCTACTGCTGCTACAAGTTCATCTTTACGGTTTAACCAAGAACATATTTCTTTTTGAGAATAAAAGATGTCACAAATCCAAAGTGAACCAAGACCTAAATCCTGTGCAGCTAAAATCATTGTTTGAATAGAAGCTCCAATTGATTGAGTATCAGTAAGTAATCTATAATGATTATAATCTTCTTCAAGATTAGAGAACGCATTAAATACTAAAATAACTACTGGTGCTTCATTAATTGAACTGATACTTATTTCAAAACTTCCAATGTTTGTACCTTTTTCTTTAAGAATTTTTGCAGCATTAGTCATAAGATTCACTAACTCATCTTTCTTTTTGCCTTGTAAAACAACAAATCTCCATGGTTGACGATTTTTGCCTGAAGGTGCTTTAATAGATAATTCTAATAATTCTTGTATTGTTTCTTTTGCTATCATTTTATCTTGAAATTCTCGTATACTTCTTCGTTCTTTTATCGCACTTATTGTATCCATGTTATCCTCCTCATAATTCAATTATATTTTATAACTTTATTGATATCACACTATAAAACAATTATAAGTTAATTAATACTAATATTGTAACCTAATTTTCATATCTATATAAAAACATAATAATTTTTAAAATACCATATTATTCAATTTTCAGGAATAATCATTTGTATTCCTACCTTTAATAATTACGTCGCAAATATTTCAGATTGTATACAAATTTAAATAACTCCTATATATCTTTAAAACAAAATATTTTCGAAATTAATGGAGGAGTTAATTATAAAAATCTATATTGCCCTAAATGCCATAAAAAGACTATGTGTAAGGGCATTTTAAAAAGATAAACTAATATGAAGTAAAAAAGAGCCCCCACTATATACATGGGCTCTTTTTTATTCAAGAAGGACTCAATAATGATTTATAGAAAACTATTATATTTATATTCTGTAAATGTTAAAATATTCCTTCTATTTTTTAATAAATATTTTATAATTGTAAATACTAAGAATGTACTATAACCCAACTTATATTTTCTATACTTTGTCAATAGGAACGAGAAGGGACTTCTAATAATGAATCTTTATATATCATTAGAAGTCCCTTCTGTTATTTATGACTATTTTAAACTAAATATAATTAAAATTCAATTATATCTAGTTTATTTTTTCCCAAAGGGTAGGAGTATTTATAGGTTCCCATCCTACCAAAGAAGTATGTGTCTGTATACACCTGTAATTAACTCCTTCATAACTTACAATGTCTCCAGATTTATATAAAATATTTGCTCCCCATTTTTCTGCATCAGATTCAGATTTAGTCTGTACTAATATGGATTTACTCCATTCACTATTTCCTACTGAATTCACAGCTCTTACTTCATAGCTATGCATAGAGCCTGGTTTAAGATTAACATGTTTGTATGGATTATTCACATTATTTATTATGTTTCCATCAACCTTTAAATCATAACTAGTTGCTCCATTTGCTAAATTCCATGTTATATTTATTTGTGACTTACTTATAGATTCTCCCTTTAAGCCTGTTGGTATAGATGGTTTTTCAGTTACTGGCGGTTGCTTAAAGTTATCAAAGTATTCTCTATAATTTGTTGAGAATTCATAATTACTTTTTGCATCCCAATTAATTGACCATGTCATTAATCCTTTAAAAGCTGGGTATCCATTACTGTTTACAAGTTTATACTTTCCTCCATAAGGAATTCCTTTCATAAGATAGTCCAAAGCCTTTTTCATCTCGCTAGGTTTAATATACCCTCCACTTGGAGCCGCTGACGGACAAGCTGGTAAACCTATTACTACCTGTTCTTGCTTTAATGGTGGAAATATATTATCTGTATTCCCTGCTACAGAAAAGCCTTGTAATAACATTTCTGCCATTGCTACTTCATAATCTGCTGTTCCCTGTGTATAATTATTTCCATCAAGTGCTGTGTTTCCCCCTGCATTATAATGCTGTACATGAATATAAGCGAGTTTGTCCCTTAACCCATGTATTATTGGCAAATAAGCTCCCCAAATTCCTGCATAAGCCACATATCCACCTTGTACATATGCTGTTTCAGGAGCCATACTTAATATAAAATCTGGGCCATAGTGATCACATATCTCTCTAACTGCAGAGATAAGATTTACAATTTGTGGAGTCTTAGGGTTTTTAAAATCTTTATCATTATTTATCAAATTTATCCCAGATTCAAGATCAATATCTATACCATTAAATCCATACTTATCAATCAAGGATATCATAGAATCTACAAAATTCTTTTTTGCGTTTTCATCAGGTAATAATACTACTCCATTTTGTCCTCCAATGGAAAGAACAACTTTTTTTCCTATGCTATTAAGATATGAAATGTCCTCTTTAAATTCCTGGTCAGTTCCCATTTCCGGTGAAAATTTTATAGTAGCTCTATCACCTATAGATTCTCCAAAAGCTACATTTATAACATCCCACTTAGTAGATACATCCTTTAGTCTAATAATTCCAGTACCATTATCAAAATTATGCCAATATCCTACCAATATTTTGTCAGAAGAATTTGAACTAGCAAATACATTAGTTATAGGCATAAACAAAAATACCATAACTAATACTAAAGAGATTAATAATATCCTTTTAAATGCTTTTTTCATTTTTATGATTTCCTTTCATTATTAATACTTACATATTAATACATAGGACACCATCCGTTAGATTATTCCAAATATTTTTTATATTTAAAATAATAAAAACATACCCTAAGTCTTATATATCAATGACTAGAATAGGTTTCTAATTTAAAATTGGTATACATCTTATGTTATTGTTCAACACAAAAAATTAGTATCTCTACTATTAGGTTCTAAAATTTAATTCACCTGGAAAGATTTAATTAGATATGAAATATAAGCTATAATTATTAATAAAACTACTTCTTCCATTTTGCAAGGAATAAGTGGCTCACGCTAAATCAAATATTTTAATTCTCTGTTTAAATAAGCCTCATGTTAATGTCTAACTTTACAATATCTTTGAATTGCGAACTAAAAAATACCGTATATTCACTTTTGAATGATACGGTATTTTAATAAGTTATCTATTTTTTGCTTAATAATTCCTAATTGATAAACTGAAATTTGAAAAGCAATTACATTCCAACTAACTTCCTGATGGTGTTTGCCGTTCTTATTGTCAGCTTGTTGCTGATGTTTGCACTTGCCGTCTTTGACCACCAATTTGTTTTTTGATAATCTTTTCGACTGAAAGACCAGAATACCACTTTTTCGTAGTCCTTTATCTTTTCTAATTCTTCCTTAGGTTCTCCAATCTCGTTGAATACTTCAGCAAATGTAGCTGGAGGCATAATAAAAATTAGATTATCATAGATGTCCTTATTTTCATTGCCCCACCAGTCAGGTGCATTACGCAAAATGTCCTCAAGTTCTTCTTTTAATATGACAAAAACAGGGATATCCGAACCAAACTGATTTTTTATAATTGTTTCAATCTGGTTTGTAAAGGTCCCTATGTTATCTTCATCGCTTGAAAAAATCACATTGCCACTGTTCAGATATGTCTTAACTTCTCTAAACCCAAGTTCTTCAAAGCCGTTCTTTAATTTTGCCATTGGAACCTTGTTTTTACCACTTATATTGATACCACGCAAAAACGCAATATATCTTTTCATATTCGCTCCTTCCCCCCACACAAATTATAATTTATTTATCTAACCTAAATAAATTATAATATATATATACTGCATTATTCAATTTTCAAAGAGCATATTTTATTAATTAATTCGCAATAATTTCAAATTGTATACTAACTCATAAAGATCTTTTCTATGAATTAAAAGTTAAATTTATCAACTAAACTTAACTTTTATCTTTACAACATACTTTATAATAAATTTTGTGATAAAATAATTATGTTAATTTTATTTTAGAGGTGACACATGAATAATAAACGTAATTTACAAAGTATAAGATATTTCTACCTATCTATATTAGCCTTCAATATAATTTACAGTTCAATATTTCATTTAAATAATAATGGTTTTAATATAGAATTCTTAAAAGATTTACCTATGCAATCAGTAACATTTTTCGATGCTCATACCTTAATATTTCTTGTTATAGTTATTGTTTTCGAAAAAAAGATTAACATTGATGAAGAAACAAATACACAACTAAATATGAGAATTAAGCCTCTATATTTAGTTAATATATTTTTTATAGCATATATTTTAGTATCTATTTTTCTTTTGAAAGATGTGAATGTAATACTATCATCCGTTGTAATGGAAATAATCTATATTGGGATTATTCTATTAAGTAAAAAAATACTATCTTTAGAATTAACAAATAGACAACTACAATGGCAAAAAGCTTGCGGATATATTGATGAAGACTGTGAAGAAAGTAATTTCTTATGGAGATTTAAAATTTGGTGCTTTCCTCATGTAAATGTTCCTTTTAAAAATAGATGGAAAGGGCTTTCTCGATTACTATATGACCTTGCTCTTATATACGGTATAATTATTTCAAAAAGTAACTTATTTTTATTAATCCCTTTAATTTTACTTTTACCAGATTTACTATCTTGGATAGAAGGACTTTTAGGATTGCAGACTTCTCTAACTGGAATATGCACTGGTATAACTGAACATCACGGAAAAAATAGCAGTATTGTATATCATAAAATTTATGTTACTGATTATAAAAACAAAAGAGAAATAACATTTTTTGTAGATGGCCCACTTTTTATACATGAAAATTTAAATATGACTGTAATTCATGGAACCTTTTCTAAAAGAGTTCTATATGTAGAAGGATTAAACTTAGATATAAGATAATTGTTTTATAATACTATTTGTTTTAAATAAAAAAATAATATTTTTAAATTTAGCTTTTTAGATAAACATATTAATTTATAACATATAATGGGGCTATAGCACTAAGAATAAATCCTACAATATATTGTGTTAACTTTAAATTCATAACACAGTATATTGTATGTAAATTTCTTAATGCAACTGCCCTATTTTTATTCAATAGCTATCCAAATTTTCACCCCTCTTTTCTTAAAAGTAGTAGTAAAAAACGCCTATGTACTTCTATAAGGCTCTCTAATCTTATGCTAGAATAAAAGCCACTCTTAAGCTTAAAATTTGCTTATTAATTCTCATAGCATTAATATTACCTCCTTATAAAACCTGAAATCAAAAAAATCATTGACGAAAATTGTAGAACTCTATATAATAAAACTCAATTCCTAATTAGCTTTACTATTGTAGCACAATAAAATTTATCAAATTCTATTGGAAGAATAAATACATTACATAAATTTATTTTGGACTACTTCATATAGTTATTAAGTTTTTTTAAATTATTAGGAAATACTATAAAAAAGGAGAGGTTTGTATGTTAGAAAAAAAATATGGGCTTTGGACAACAGTTTCCATGGTTATTGGTATAGTGATTGGCTCCGGTGTATTTTTTAAAGCTGATAATATACTTATGACTTCAGGTGGAAATGTGAAAATAGCCTTACTTGCATGGTTAGTAGGAGCAATGTCTATGATTTTTGGTTCCTTAGTCTTTGCAGAATGTGCCAATAGATTTGAAAAATCTAATGGCATAGTTGATTATGCAGAAGGAATGATCTCAGAAAAATTTGCTTATTTAATAGGATGGTTTAATGGAATTATTTATTATCCAGCAATAGCCGCAGTACTAGCTTGGGCAGCAGGTAATTATACTGCTATTTTATTTAATAAAGATGGTAATTTTGTATGGATTATGGCTTCAATATATATGATAGGTATATACATTTTGAACTATCTTTCACCTATACTATCAGGTAAATTTCAAGTCGCTTCAACAGCAATAAAGCTAGTTCCTTTGATGATTATAGCTATAATTGGTATATTACAAGGACTTAATAATGGAATATTAGTCGAAAACTTTTCCAACGCCTCTACTGTAGCTGGTAATGGAACTGGCTTTGCAGCCGCTGTATTAGGAGCAGCCTTTGCATATGAGGGTTGGGTTATTGCAACAACAATTAATGGTGAAATTAAAGATGCTAAAAAGACTCTTCCTAAAGCTCTTGTATTTGGATCATTAGCAATAGTTATTATATATATTTTATATTTTCTTGGTATTGTAGGAATGATGCCTACTGAAACTATTATAAAGCAAGGAGACAATACTGTAAATGTAGCTGCTAGAGCTATATTTGGAAACTTTGGAGCATCTATTCTTACAGTATTTATAATAGTATCCTGTTTAGGTACTCTTAATGGTCTTATACTTGGAGGATCTCGTTCCTTTTATTCTTTAGCTATACGTGATCAAGGTATTAAACCAGAACTTTTTTCTAAATTAAATAGTAAAACCAATATACCTACTAATTCTACTATAGCAAATTTTATTCTAATTTGTATTTACTTATTCATTTGGTTTGCGAATTTTAAAGGACTATTTCCTAATAAAATGTTTGTAGATATTTCAGAATTACCAATAGCTTTAATATACGGTATTTATATTGTTATTTATATTGCATATATGCTAAAAATGAAGGACTTATCTTATGTAAAGAGATTTATTATTCCATTTTTTGCTCTTGCAGGAGCTTTAATAATTGTATACGGTGGACTTTCTAAACCATCAGTAATAATTGATTTAGGTATTTCTGTTTTTGTATTTATTTCTGGATTACTATTTTATAACAAGAGGAAATAAATTAAATAGTGTGTGTCAAAATAGACTTAATTTTATTTTGACACACACCCTTTTTAAGTACTTTCTATTAAATTTATATAAATACATTAAACACAAAATGTGAATTTTCATACAATTTTTTAGCTAAGTCTTCACACTATTAACAATTTTATATTTTATCTTACCTTAAACTATATCTTACTTATTATAATTACTTTTTAATAATAAGTAATCTCTTTCTACTTCTTCTATATTTTTATATTTTTTCTCAATCCCTAATAATCTTTTTAAAAAATTCATTTCTTCACTAAATAAATCCAATTCCTCATACCAGGGCTTTCCCTTAAAAGTTTTACATTGAAAGGATGTATAATATAAATGTAATAAAAAATCTCCTAAATATGAAAAGTCTACATTCTCAGTGTATCTCTTATTATTAATCCATCTAGCTAATCCAAAGTCTACTAAATGAACCTCTTTCTTATAATATATTGTATTTGGAATTCTTATATCTCTATGTACTATTCCACTTTTATGCAAATACTTTAAAATTTCAATAATTTGAATACATATATTATAAATTTCTTCCCTTTTAAAAACATATTCATCTTCACAAATAATCTCTTCAAAAGTTTTACCTTCTTTGTATTCTAAAACATATCCAAAAAATCTTTCAAATTGCAATATTTCTATAAATTTAGGAATACAATTATGATTAATATTCTTTAATATTTCTTGTTCATAAATAACTTTATTTCCTATCTTTTTTAACATCTTTGTTTTTAATTGTTTTAATATATACTGCTTATTATTACTTTGGACTAAGTAACAAATTCCAAATCTACCTTCTCCAAGTATTTTTAAAATAGTATATTCATGAATTTTTTGTTCTGGTAAATATTTAATATCTCTTTTTAAAAATTTTATGACCATGAACTATACTTTTTTCGGCGATTATGCCTTTTATATGAATGTGAATAAGATTTACTCTTTGAAGAAAATACAGACATCATAGACCCCAAAAATCCTGATTTTGATCTATGGTGTTTTTTATAATAACTACTTCCTCTATGTTTATTCCTATGGTATTCACTACTAGATGAATTAACTAAATTAAAAATTTTAGATAGTATACTCATATAGTTCCTCCTCATGTTTATTAAACTTTAACACTTTTAGCCTTTGCAATAATTTTTCATTGTTGTTAATTTATTTATATTATATCCTAAAAAGCTCTTATTTTTAACTATCTTTACAAAATATTTTTTCTCATTTCATTAAAGCAAATTATATTTATATTTTATTTACATCTTAGAAAATAATATAAAAAACTATGTAAAGTATAATAATAAATTTAATTTTAACACCACAAAGATAAAAAATACATTCATAAACTAACTTATTTCACTAAAAAGCTCTTAATTTGACTTCATTAAAAATTTTCTACCCGGCAGAGACGCCGTCCTGGCTTCACTACCGGCTCCTCACGTCCTTTGAGGAATTACAAAAATTTTTAATTCGGTCAAATTAAGAACTTCCAAAACTTATTCAATGCTTATCACATGTATTATTTATATTTACGGTTTTAAAATTAAATCTATTTTGTTTCCTCAAATGCATATATAGCTGCACCTAATGCTCCAGTTAATTGTGCTAATTCTGGCACTTTTATATTATGACCTATTTCCCTTTCCATAGCTTTTACTATTCCTTTATTTCTAGCTACACCACCTACCATAACTACTTCGTCCTCAATGCCTACTCTCATGGCAAGAGTTGATACACGTCTTACTACAGAAGTATGGATTCCTGCTACAATATCTTCTTTTTTAGCATTTGCTGATAGGTGAGAAATTACCTCTGATTCAGCAAACACAGTACAGGTACTGCTAATTGAAACTTCCTTTGTGGATTTTTCTGATATTTCTCCTAGTTTAGAAACATCTGTCTCAAGCACCCCTGACATAACATCTAAAAATCTTCCTGTACCAGCCGCACATTTATCATTCATAATAAAATTCATAAGTTTACCCTTATCATTTAATTTCATGGCCTTAGCATCTTGTCCTCCAATGTCTATTATAGTTCTTGCACTCGGTATCAAAAATGCTACCCCTTTAGCATGACAACTTAGTTCACTAATTTGCTTATCTGCTTTATATTGCATTCTTCCATAGCCTGTAACTACAGTTTTTTCTATATCCTTCTCTGTTAAATTAGATTTTTCTTTTAATTCTTTTATTAATTTTAGAGGTCCACTAGTTCCAGTTCCAACAGGTACTAAAACACTAGCAACTATTTCCTTTCCATCTTTCATAATTACACCTTTAGAAGTAGTAGATCCTATGTCTAATCCCATTGTGTACATATACGTACCCCCCTTTTTTAAATATTTTAGTATAGTAATTATTATTCAGACTCTACAGTTGATATACCATACTTTTATCCTTTATATATTATGTTGTTCTTCCTCTGGTATACTGTCCTGCTCTTCTTTTGCTACATCATCATCCTGTGTTGATGCACTTTTTTGCTCTTCTACTGACACATTTTCTTTATCTTTCTTGGATATATCATCTTGGTCTTCTATCAATTCACTTTCTTCTTCTGTTACATTTCCATCATCTTCTTTAGATATGTTGTCTTTTCCTAATTTGCTGTCCTTATCTTCATTGAATGTGTCGTTTCCGCTTTCTACTGATTCAGCATCCTTCTCTTCCTTTGACACAGTATCTTTGTCTTTTTCTGAATCAGATATATTTTCTTCTCTTTCTTTTAATTCACTATCCTCTTTTTCTAACATATCATCTTTCTCTTCTTCTAATGCACCATTCTTATTTACATTAGACATATTTTCTTCTTTTAATATACTTTCTTTCTCTTTTTTAAATTTATTATTTTTTATTCTTCCTACTATTATACATGGAATAACTACAGCAAATATGCCAATTATACCTACATATCCATAACCTACAACAACTATTTTTGTTAATCCAAATAATGAAATTGCCATAGATAGTACCATACAAACAAGAGAGATTAATCCTCTTCTCTTTCTAATATCTTCTGGTTTCTTGAAAACATGTTCAAATCTAGCCACTGCTCCAAATACACATCCTATACCTGTGGATACAAAGGCTAAAAATAATACTACTGAATAAGCAAATAATAAAAAATTACTATTAAATCGTTTACATATATATAAGATTGGGATAGTTTCCTTTTCCGCTCCTGGCATCCATGCAAGCAGCATTATACAGGATAATGTGATCATTACACCATTTAAAATAACTCCTAAAAGCATTGACTTATTAATGGCTTTATCAGATTTTAAAGTATCACTGGCACTTAGTACAATGGCAACAACAAAGGCCTGATAACCTGCATATCGAAGTCCACTGTATAAAATTGTACCAAAGGATGCTGATGAATATTTTGTAGAAACAAGATGTGATAAGTTAGCTGAATTACTTGATATACCTACAATTACTATTATTGTTAGAAATATTAATATTAGAATAGTTATAATAGTTGAAGCTTTTCTTATTAAGTCTGATCCATATATAGTTAATATATAAAAAATTCCGCCTGTAATTAATACCCCTATTAAATAATTGACTCCATAAGTCTCCATCAAAGAAGCAGATCCTGCTATAGATCCTCCTGTACCTAATAAAACTATCATTAAATATCCTATTTCAAAAATAACAGAAAAGACTTTGTCATAGGGTTCATACATTTTTCTGGACCAGCTTTTATAATCATAAGTTCCATAATTTCTTGCTAAAATTAATGATTCTTTATAAGTTAAACCTATAATAATAACTACAATTGCAGGCAACCATATAGAATGCCAACCATACTTAACAAAAAAATTCATAGTTTGGTTACCTGTTGCAAATCCTCCTCCTACATGAGCTCCAAACCATACTGCTGCTACCTGAAAAGCAGTTAAAAACCCCACCTTAGACTTTGAATTTTCACTCATATTATCCTCCCCCATATATATTAGTCGGGTATATTTTTTTATATTCTGTCATGAATTTATGTTTATAATAACCTCCCTAATTCCAATAAATTGATATCAGAATAGGGAGGTTTATGATAAAAATACTATAAAATAGTATTGAATGCTTAATTTTATAAGATAATTTTATTTTAAATTATTTTACTTTGTTCGAATAACTCAGTAATACGCTTGTCATCCCCTAATAGCTCTAATAGCTTAGGTACTACATCATATAAATCTCCTACTATCCCGTAGTCTGCTACCTCAAATATTGGAGCTGATTCATTTTTATTTATAGCAATTATAATGTCTGATTCCTGCATACCAGCTAAGTGTTGTATAGCTCCTGAAATACCGCAAGCTATATAAACTGTTGGTTTTACAGTTGTTCCTGTTTGACCTACTTGATGTGAATTTTCAATCCAACCAGCATCTACAGCTGCACGAGAAGATCCAACTACACCATTTAATCTATCTGCTAACTGTTTTAATAATTTAAATCCATCAGGATTTCCAAGACCAAGTCCACCAGATACAATAAAGTTTGCATCTGTTAAGGATACTAACTCTTTTTTAGATTTAACTATTTCTACAACTTCTGTTCTTATATCATTTTTAGATAAATTTGTACCTAGTTTTATAATTTCCCCTTTTCTATTTTCATCCCTTACAGCCTTTTCCATAACCCCTGGTCTTACTGTAGACATTTGTGGTCTATTATCAGGGCATATGATTGTAGCCATTATGTTTCCTCCAAAAGCTGGACGGGTTTGTTTAAGTTTTTTGTCCGCTGGATCAACTTCTAATTTAGTGCAATCAGCTGTTAACCCAGTATCTAGATTTGATGCTATTCTAGGAGCTAAGTCTCTTCCAATATGTGTTGCGCCAATTAATACGATTTCTGGTTTAATATTATTTACTGCATCCACTATAACCTTTGCATATCCATCGGTAGTATATTTTTCTAATAATGGATCATTTACATAATAAACTTTGTCAGCTCCAAACTGTATTAATTCATCTGCCAAATTATCAACATTGTGTCCAAGCAATATTGCACATAATTCTACTCCAATATCATTAGCTATTTTTCTGCCTTCTCCTAATAATTCTATAACTACAGGAGTTATTTTTCCCTGTCTTTGTTCTGCAATTACCCAGACATTTTTATAACTACTTAAATCTTTTTTTATATCCATATTACCCTCCGATCATTTTTATATAATATGCTTTTGTTTCAAACTTACAATCAACTTTTCAACCATTTCCTGTGATGTTCCCTCTAGCATAACACCTTTGCCTTTAGGTGCTGGAGTAAAGGATCTAAATACTTTAGTTGGAGAAGCCTTAAGACCTACTCCTTCAGGTTCTATATCTAAATCATTAATAGTTAAGGTTTTTATTTCTTTTTCATAAGCTTCAAATATTTTATCAACAGCCATGTATCTAGGCTCATTAAGTGAACTTACAGCTGTTAATAGAGCTGGTTTTTTAACCTTGATTATTTCATATCCATCCTCTAGTTGTCTTTGTACTGTTATTTTATCTTCCTCTAATTTAAAATCCTCCACATAGGTGACCTGTGGAATACCTAATTTTTCTGAAATTTGTGGCCCAACCTGTGCTGTATCTCCATCTATGGCTTGTCTTCCTGCGAATATAATATCGTAATTTCCGATCTTTCTAATTGCTGATGCAATAACCTTTGAAGTAGCCCAAGTATCAGAACCTGCAAAGGCTCTATCACTTACTAAATAAGCCTCATCTGCCCCCATTGCAAGACATTCTCTTAACATAACTTCTGCCTGTGGTGGTCCCATTGAAACCACTGATACATTTACATTTTCATCTTTGTCTTTCATTTTTAAAGCTTCTTCTAAGGCATTTGCATCATCTGGATTTAATATACTTGGAACACCTTCTCTTATTAATGTTCCTGTTTTAGGATCTATCTTTACTTCTGTTGTATCTGGAACTTGCTTAACGCACACTACTATCCTCAAATTCTTAACCTCCAATTTTGTTTATTTCTCAATATATCTATTTAAGAGCTTTAGCAGCAATAACCATTTGCTGAACTTGAGATGTACCTTCATATATAGATGTAATTCTAGCATCTCTATACATTCTTTCTATTGGGTAATCCTTCATAAATCCATATCCACCGTGTAATTGTAATGCTTTATAAGCTACCTCATTTGCAATTTCTGCTGCATAATATTTAGCCATTGCTGATTCAACACCTGGATTTATACCATTATCTTTTTTCTCTGCGGCATCATACACAAGCCATCTAGCAGCCTGAACCTTAGTTTCCATATCTGCAATTGTAAATTGAGTGTTTTGGAATTTTGCTAAAGGTTTGCCAAATTGAACTCTTTCTTTAACATATTTTACAGCTTCATCTAAAGCACCTTGGGCTATTCCAAGAGCTTGAGCTGCTACCCCGATTCTGCCAACATCAAGAGTATTTAATGCAATTTTAAAACCTTTCCCTTCTTTTCCAATAAGATTTTCTTTAGGAACTTTTACATTTTCAAATATTAAATCCGCTGTTTCAGTTCCTCTAATACCCATTTTATTTTCATGAGCGCCTATTGAAAATCCCTTCCATTTTCTCTCAACTATAAAAGCTGAAATTCCTCTTGAGCCTTTACCCTTTTCTGTCATTGCTGTTACTATAGCAAAGTCACAAATAGGTGCATTTGTAATAAATGTTTTTCTTCCATTTAAAATATAATGATCTCCCTCTAAAACTGCTGTAGTTTGACCAGCACCAGCGTCAGATCCTGCTCCTGGTTCTGTAAGTCCAAAAGATCCAATATATTCACCTGTAGCAAGAGGTTTTAAATATTTTTCTTTTTGCTTATCTGTTCCAAAATTAAGTAAAGGTAATGCTACTAATGATGCTCCTGCTGTTATAAAAGTTCCAGTAGATGCACAACGTTTGCTGATTTCCTCCATTATTATGCAATATGAAACATAGTCTGCTCCAGCTCCACCATATTCCTTAGGTATTACAGGACTTATGAATTTATATTTTGCAAGTTTTTGTAATAACTCTTTAGGTAACTTACCTTCAGTATCAACTTCTTCTGGAATATCTTTTAATTCTCTATCTACAAAATCCCTTACGGACTTTCTTAAAAGTTCATGCTCTTTTTTAAATAACATACTTGCCTCCTTTTAAATTTACTCCTCTAATAAACTACATCAATTTTTCATTTTAAAATACTTCCATAAATAATATGCTTATTTTAGTAAAACATTAAATAACTTTACTACTAACTTCACATTAATAATTGGTATGAAAGCAATCTTAATTTCTTAAAAGCTTATACAGTTTACAGAGGAAATTTAATTATTTTTATAAAAAACTGTTTTTATCTTATAATCTATAATCCTAATACTTATCATAGAATTATCCATATATATATATAAATAAACATTTATCTATAACGCCATCTTTGATTCTCATTTAAAGTTTGAATAAAGCTCCCCTTAGATAAACATTTTCTAAGCTTTAGCGGGAGTAAAAACTCCCTCTTAAGCTCAGAAATCTGTTTATTAAATTTAAATAAATAATAATTTTCTAGTCTTCATGAAAACTTAAAATTCTAACCTAGTATAAAATTATGTCTATAATATCTCTGAGAAAGTTTGAATTCTTGTTCTTATTTGTTCAACGCTCTTATTTTGTTGGTCTACTTCTATCATAGTTGTAGGTATGCCTTCTTTTTCAATGTCCTTTTTAACAATTGGATAGTCATATTCTTCTGGGTCACAGAATTTCATCATTGCAAATACTACACCTTCTATTCCTTTAGCTTTGCCTTCCTTTGCAATCAGTGATCCTCTAAGTTTTTTAGGATCATATGCTAAAGAACATCCTTCAATATTTGACCATTGTCTTGCCAATCTATCTAATGCGTTCTTTCCTTCTGATACGTCTGTTCTAAATTGTCTACTTTCTTGAGCTAAATCATCTGCCACTATTCTTAATTTATTTTCTTCAAAAACATCAAGCATTTCTTTTGAATCTAAAAGTATTCCAGTTACTAATACTTTTTTACCATCATATTTTTCTTCTGGTAGAACGCTTAATAATTCATTTAATTCTTTTACTATTTTTGTATGTTCATCTTTTCTCATAAAGAATCCACTCTTAATAACAAGATTTCTTTCATAGTTATTTATTGTATTAGGATGTTTTGCTGCTTTATCTACAAAAGATCTCATTACTTTTCTATGTTCATTGTATATTTCTATACTGTTTTGCAGTTCATCTTCAGTTATTTCTTTTCCTCTTATTTCTTCTATTTTTGATTTTACATGTTTATATTCTTCAACTAAATACTCTACACCGGCTTCTAATTTTCTATTTTGAGGATGAACTAATGCAATATATGGAATATCTTTAATGGCAAATTTCCAATTTTGTCCCATACAGTTTAATGTGTCACACATTCCTGGAATAATAACAGCTGATAATCCCTCATATACCCCTTTTAAGCCAAACTCCATACAAGATTGCATTATGGAGCAACAAAATGCTGGATAATATTGTTTAGCTAAATTAGCTTCAACATCGCCTCCCCAAATACCTATTGGAAGCATATCTGCTGCATATACTATTTCCTCTGGAGTATATACTGGGAAGCATCCTATTACTTTATTTCCTGTTCTTTCTTTATAATCTGAAACAACTTTTTTAGGGTTTTTAACCGCTACCTCTAATTTAGATAAAATATTCTTTATATTATCCATTATTTGTTTCCTCCTTTCTTTCTTTCTTCCATAACCTCTACTAAACCTTGCAGTCTTGTTTCAAACTGAGCCTTACTAAAGTTTCTTGGATCTGCTTGGTCTCCATCGAAGCCTGCATATGGTATGCCTGTTTCTTCAAAAACTTTTCTTTCCATTTCATATTGTATAAAACTCATCAATTTACAGCTTCTATTCATATGATAGAATGCTCCATCACAATTTCCGTCTATTAAAGAATCTATTCTATATTTACACATTGTTTCTAAATTAACATTGTTAAACATAGTACTATAAGCTTTAGCCATTCCATCTAAATCGTTTACTTCATATTGCAAAGCCCAAGCATGAGGGTAAACGCTTCCAGTCATGTTTACACCATAACCTGCTAAAGTTCTCATCTTATAGCCTATATATGGCCAGCATGGAATTCCTTCCATCATAATTCTATATTTTTCTTCTCCTCTAAAAGAAGTTGCTTTATTTTTAATATTGTCTTCCAATTCAGAAATCAATAATTTGAAAGCTTCTGTAGTTTCTTTTTTACCCCTATAACATACAATAACAGCCATATAAGTAAATAAGTCAAATCCATTCATTGGTGATGGGAAAGATCCTGATGGTAAACTCATAGAATATTTCCAAAGCTTACCGTTTTCAGCGGAGATTTTCATAACCTCTTCAAATTTTTTAGGATCAAATTTCTTTCCAGAAATTTTTTCAAGTTGTTTTATAGCCTCTTCAAATTGAGCTCTAAGATATTTAATTCTATTTTCTGTTACTTCATCTTCATTATTAAATGTAGTATCAATCATTATTAATGGTATATCTAATTCTTTTGCAATGTTTTCATACCATTTAATAACTTGATTACAAATATTATTACAGCAACATATAAAGTCAGGCTTTGGCATATTTAAGTTTTCTGAACCACCCTTTTCTAAAAGTCCAAAATTTGTTCTTGCATATGCACATAAATCAATTGAATATCCAACACTTTCTGCAGCTTCACAAAGAGATAAGGATTCTTTTTTAGCTGCAACTCCTGCTGCTTGATTTTCTGGATATAATACATCTAAATCAAAAACTTCTACTAGTTCCTGTGGGAATACAGAAGTTGACCAACCAACTGGTTTTCCTTCTTCTTTCGCCTTCCAAGCATCCGCATAAGATTTAGCTAATATACCATTAATCACTTTTGCTGCTTTCTTTTTGTCATCTTTTTTATCAGCCATTTATATTCCTCCCCTTTCTAAATCTAAGTTTTATACCCTCCATTTAAAAACTTACATTAATCTATCCTAAATCTATCTTATTTTATTGCTTTTTCTTCTCTCATTTCTTCTATTTCTTCTTTGTTATATCCCAATGACGTTAAAATTTCCTCAGTATCTTCACCAATCTTTGGTGCAGCTTTATATGTTCTTAATCCAGATTCGCTGAACTTAACAGGTGAATTAACTAGCACACCAGTATTTCCACTGTCATATTTAGTCTTGAATAAATAGTCATTTGCCCATGCTTGTTCGTCTTCTAATATATCTTCGCAATATTGTAGTTTTTCATATGGTAAGTCAGCCTTATCTAATAGATCTGCCCATTCTTTTAAATCCTTTTTAATAAATTCTTCTTCTAATACTCCTACAAAAGTTTCAACATGTTTTACTACTTCAGATTGTTTATTAAATCTTGGATCTTCTATTAGATCAGGTCTATTTATTACTTCCTTACAGAATTTAGGGAACCATGCATCATATTTAAGCAATGCTAATTGTATCCATCTATCATCTTTGCATCTATAAGTTGTTGCTAATGGATTATTTGGAGTTCTTCTTGATAATGGCATTTTGTTTCCGTATTGGGCTGTAGTAATCATAAGTCCCATACCAAATATAGCTGTGTGATATAAGCTTACTGTAACTCTGTCACCTTTTCCAGTTAATGTCTTTTTATGAAGTGCTGCTAATATACCAGCTGCTAAACTTATACCAGCATAATGGTCGCCAAAACCTGCATTTGTATTAGCTGGAGATGTTCCTTTTTCCATTAAAGATGTGCTTACAGCTCCTCTTGCAAAATATGCAGTATAATCAAATCCAGGTTTATCTTTAAGTGGTCCTTCTTCTCCGTATCCTAATATATGTGCATGAATTAATGAAGGATATTTATCCTTTAATTGTTCATAGGATAGTCCACTTCTTTCTAATGCCTTTTCTCTTACATTTGTAACAAAAATATCTGCATCTTTAAGTAATTTTCCTAATACCTCTTTACCTTTTTCACTTCTAGTATTTATAGCAACGCCTTTTTTATTTCCATTTTCAAGTTCAAACATAGGGTTTTCGTCATCTCTTGCTGGTGAATTATATACTCCACCTACAACTCTTAAATTGTCCCCTTGAACTGGTTCTATTTTAATTACGTCAGCTCCCCAGTCAGCTAGTACTTTTGCACAACTTGGAGCCGCTACAAAGCTTGATAACTCAACTACTTTTACACCTTCTAGAGCTAAACCTTCTTTTGTCATTTTAACATTCCTCCTTAAATATTAAACTTTACTATATTGAAATGGATAAGCTTCCCTTGCTTTTAAAAGGTAAACTTGTACCAAATTCACCCAAATAATAAACCTGTACCTAAATTCACTAAATATAAAGCAAATTTTATTAAATAGTTTAAAAATAAACTTGTACAAAATTCATTAAAATAATTAAGACTAAAATGATTTGCTCTGATGATTCAAGAATTTATTTTAGCTGACTTCGAAATTTAGTTAAAAATTTAACAAATTTATTCATTACTTTTTTATTTTTAATATTTATTAATATTAAATTAGATATACTTTATAAGAATTAAATTTTACACTTAAAATTTGTTTTTAAGTGCTTTTATATTATTTATATTCTATAAATTTTTTAGTTTTCCTTCTTTAAAATAAAAAAATATTTAAATTTTTAGAAAAATAATAAAAAACAGAAAAAAGAGGTATAAAACTAACCTCTTTTTTCTACAAAGGCTGAAAAAGGTTTTTTTACAAATTTTTTAGTATTTTTTATCTTTATTATCCCTGTAAGAATAAACTTCATATTCTTGCCAAATATCTTCAAGAGTACTAAAGGTAAAAGATATTTTTTCTTTTTCTCTTAAACCCACTGCTATAATTAATGCATTTATTACACTAAGTGGAGCAACTAAAGAATCTACAAATGAAGCCATATTACTTTGGGCTATTAATGTATAATCTGCCTTTGTAGCTAAAGGAGATAATAAACTATCTGTTATAGCTACTACCTTTGCTCCTCTATTTTGAGCGAAAGTTAAAGCTTCTATGGTTCTAGCTGCGTATCTTGGGAACCCTATACCTATAACTAAATCGTTTTCTGATACATTTATCATTTGTTCAAAAATATCGCTAATACCATAAGCAATTATATTTACATTATCTAATATTAAGTTTAAATAAAATCCTAAAAATTCTGCTAAAGCAGTAGAACTTCTAAGTCCCATTATATAAATTCTTTTCGCTTTAAATATGTTGTCCACTACATCTTGAAAAGTATTATGATTAATTTTTTCTAAGGTAGCTCTAATATTCTCCAT
This sequence comes from Clostridium sporogenes, assembly GCA_019933195.1. Lineage (NCBI taxonomy): Bacteria > Bacillati > Bacillota > Clostridia > Eubacteriales > Clostridiaceae > Clostridium > Clostridium sporogenes. Next base: position 850 of record CP082942.1, on the reverse strand, counting down.
ATCAGATTTCAATACACCCTTTAAAGCAGATTCTTCACTTACATAATCATTTGAAAGTTCTATTCTTTGAACAGTTGTAAGTTTATTTTTTATAAGTTCTTGTAGAGCTTTTTGAAGTTTTGGATATCCCGTAAACCCAAGTTCATTTGCAAATCTTACTACAGTAGATTCACTAACCCCTACGCTTGTTCCAAGTTTTGCAGCAGTCATAAAAGCAGCTTTATCATAGTGTTTTAATATAAATTCTGCAATTAATTTTTGCCCTTTGCTTAATCGTGGAAATTTAACTTGAATTATTCTCATTAAGTCTTGTTTGTTTTCTTCCATATATAAATCAAATCCTTTCTTACAGGTAGAAAATTTTATGAATCATCTATTTCAGTTTACCATCTATTGAAAACTTTATCAATATAATATGCAATTGTTTGTTAATTGAACTATTTAAAACAATGAACATTCGTATATATTTTATTTTTTTATTATATAATCTATTTCTTCTTTAGTTAAGTATCTCCATTCTCCTAATTTTAAATTACCTTTTGATATAATGCCTATAGATATTCTATCTAAATTTATGACAGGATGATTTATAGCACTACACATTCTTCTTACTTGTCTATTTTTACCTTCATGAATTTTTATTATTATTTCAGAAGTATACTTATTGTTTTTCATGATTTTTAATATTGCAGGAGCTGTTATATAATCTCCTATATCTACACCTTTATTAAATAAATCTATACATTCTTTTTTTACACTCCCCTTTACTTTGGCTTTATAAGTTTTTATTTTTTCAAATTTAGGATGTATAATCTTATTATAGATTTCACCATCATTAGTAAGTATTATT